>NZ_JBQEQC010000002.1:0-96225 GCF_052044195.1 Variovorax sp. 22077 | reverse complement strand
GTGGTCGCGCCCGCGGGGGTGCAGGCGCCTACCCCGGCCCCTGAATCTGCTCCCGCTCCAGACGGCCCGAAGCCCGTCAGCGGCCTGAAGCTCGAGCCGACACCGGCGGAAGCACCACCGCTCAAGGCCGGCGAAGCCATCGTCCTGCGGCTCTGGATGGCGCTGGGCGCCGCGCTGCTTCTTGCGTTCGGCGCGACGATGCAATGGCGCCGGGGCAGGGCGGCCGCCTGATTCGCGAGAATGGCGGCTCCCATGCCCTTGCCGAGTTCCGAATACGCCATCGCCTTCGCTGCCGCGCTGTGGATCGCGCTGGCCGTCGATCGCTGGCTGGGCGAGCCGCCCGCGGCGCTGCATCCGGTGGTGTGGATGGGTCGCTATTTGGGCATGGGGTCGCGCATCGCGCCGCGCATGCATCAGGCGAAGGCGGTCGATCTGCCGATGTTCTTCTGCGGCGCGCTGGTGTGGTGCGTGGGGGCGATGTGCGTCTGGGGCATCGCGATGGGCCTGCAGACGCTGGCGATGCTGCATCTGCCGGCCTGGGCGGTGGCGCTGGCGCTGGGCCTGCTGCTCAAGCCGCTCTTCGCCTGGCGCATGCTGCGCGACGAGGTGCTCGCTGTCGAGGCGGCACTGGGCGTTTCGCTCGATGCCGGCCGCCAGCAGCTGGCGCGCCTCGTCAGCCGTGACGTCGAGCGGCTCAGCGAGCGCGAGGTGCGCGAGAGCGCCATCGAATCGCTCGCCGAGAACCTCAACGACTCGCTGGTGGCGCCCGTCTTCTGGTTCGTGCTGCTCGGGCTGCCGGGCGCGGCGCTCTACCGCTTCGCCAACACCGCCGATGCGATGTGGGGCTATCGCGGCGAGCGCAGCGGCCGCGACTGGACCTGGTTCGGCAAATGGGCCGCGCGTGCCGACGACGTGCTCTCTTGGATTCCCGCGCGCATCACCGTGGCGCTGCTCGCGCTGGCGGCATGGCGCTGGCCCGGCGGGCTGGCGTTCGAGGCGCGCCGCACGCCATCGCCCAACAGCGGCTGGCCGATGGCCGCGATGGCGCTGCTCTTGGGCGTGCGGCTGGCGAAGCCCGGCGTGTACGCGCTGAACGCCGAAGGCGCCGCGCCGACGCCGGCCGATACCGGCCGCGCCGCGCAGCTCGGCCAGCGCGGCGTGCTGCTGCTGGCCGGCGCTGTCCTCCTGATCGCGGCCGCGGTGCTGCTCTTCGTGCCATGACCGACGCCGATTCCCTGTTCACCCACGGCGGCCCGGACGCGCTCGGCGCGCCCGCGCACGACTTCTCCACCAACGCGAACGCATGCGGCCCGTGCCCCGAGGCGCTGGAGCGGGTGCGTGCCGCCGACCTGTCCCGCTATCCCGATCCGGCTTACACGGCGCTGCGCGAGCAGCTTGCGGCCATGCATGGCGTGCAGGCTTGGCGCATCGTGCTCGCGGCCGGGGCCAGCGAATTCATCCGGCGCATCACGACCTGGGTGGCGCTCGAAGACCGTGGCGGGCATGGCGAGGTCGTGCTGCCAGCCATGTCTTACGGAGACTACGCCGCAAGTGCCCGGGCGCTCGGGTTGCAGGCGGTGCGTGCGCCGGCTGCGGCGCGACGGCCATTGCTGGCCTGGTGCTGCGAACCCTCCACGCCGCTCGGGCAGGCGCAGCCGGGCATCGGCGAAACCGTCGACGCGCTGCCCGAAGGCGTGCCCTGCGTGCTCGACCGCGCCTACGAGCCTCTGCGGCTGGAAGGCCGCCTCGCGCTCAACCAGCGTCAGCTGGATCGCGTCTGGCAGATGTGGTCGCCCAACAAGGCGCTCGGCATGACCGGCGTGCGCGCGGCCTATGCGATCGCCCCGGTGGATGCGCAG
Source organism: Variovorax sp. 22077 (assembly GCF_052044195.1). Classification (NCBI taxonomy): domain Bacteria; kingdom Pseudomonadati; phylum Pseudomonadota; class Betaproteobacteria; order Burkholderiales; family Comamonadaceae; genus Variovorax; species Variovorax sp. 22077. Next base: position 94,366 of record NZ_JBQEQC010000002.1, on the reverse strand, counting down.
GACGCGGTGCAAGCGCTGGTTCGCCTCGCGGCCTCGTGGCCGGTGGGCGCGGACGGCGTGGCAATGCTCTCGGCCTGGACGCAGCCCGGTGTGCAGCAGTGGCTGCGCGACAGTCTCGCCACCCTGCGCGAATGGAAGAATTCGCAGACGGCCCTGTGCCGGGAGATGGGCTGGCAGGTCTGGCCGAGCGAGGCGAACTTCCACGTCGCCAGGCCGGGTGCAGACGATTTCGCCGGCATGCTCGAGCGCCTGCGCGCGTCGGGCATCAAGCTGCGCGACTGCGCCTCCTTCGGCCTGCCGGGCCATGTGCGCATGGGCGTGCTGCCGCCGGCCAGCCAGCAGGCGCTGAAGCAGGCCTGGACAGGCGCCGCCTGAACACCTGAACGCCCGGACCAGCCAGAAACCCAAGTACGGAAGAAACAGATGCTCTACGCCATCACCACGCTTTTCCTCTGCCAGCTTGCCGGCGAACTGCTCGTGCAGTGGCTGGGGCTGCCCGTTCCCGGTCCGCTGATCGGCATGGTCTTCCTGTTCATCGTCCTGCTGGTGCGCGGCAGCGTGCCGCAGGTGCTGAGCGACACCTCGGGCCATCTGCTGCGCAACCTGATGCTGCTGTTCATTCCGGCCGTCACTGGCGTGATGCTGCATTTCGAGCGGGTGGGGCGCGAGTGGCTGCCGTTCCTCGCGGCCGGCATCGTGGGGGCGGCCTTCACCATGACGGTCACCGCGCTCACCTTCCGCTGGATGATCCGCATCACCGGCAAGGACGCCCGGTAAATGACGGCACCCGCGAAGCTCTTCGAGATCTGGGTGTTCCTGGCCCAGTCGCCGCTGCTGTGGCTGTCGCTCACGCTGCTGGCGTACCTGGGCGCGCTGTGGCTGCACACGCGCAGCGGGCGCAACCCGATGGTCAACCCGGTGCTGATCTCGGTGATCGTCATCGTCACGGTGCTGCTGCTCACGCGCACGCCCTACGACACCTATTTCGAGGGCGCGAAGTTCGTGCACTTCCTGATCGGCCCGGCCACGGTGGCGCTGGCCGTGCCGCTGTACGGGCAGCTCGAGAGGCTGCGCCGGCTGTGGCTGCCGATCGGCGTGGCGCTCATCGTGGGTTCGGTCGCGGCCATCGTCTCGGCCGTGGGCATCGCCTGGGTGCTGGGCGGCTCGCACGAGCTGATGATGTCGCTCGCGCCCAAGTCGGCCACCATGCCCATCGCGATGGGCGTGGCCGAGAAGATCGGCGGGCTGCCTTCGCTGGCGGCGGTGGCCGCGGCCGTGGCGGGCATCTCGGGCGCGATCATGGCCACCGGCCTGCTGAACCTGCTGCGCATCAGGGAGCCGGCGGTGCGCGGCTTCGCGGTCGGCATGGCGGCGCACGGTATCGGCACGGCGCGCGCCATCCAGGTGAACGAGACGGCGGGCGCGTTCTCGGCGCTGGCGATGGGGCTCAACGGCATCGCGACCGCGCTGATGGTGCCGCTGATCGTCAAGCTGATGGGGGCGTAGCGAACGCATGGGCAAGACAGCCGTCGAGCCGCGTCCGATGGAGCTGGTGTGGCCCTCCCGGGCCCGCCTGCCCGGCTACGTCGCGGCGCTCAACCGCGGCTGGTCGCGCGACGAGACGCGGCCGGAGTCGGGCGCCGAGGAGCGCGCCGCCATCGAGGCCGATGCGGACCGCTTCCTCGCGAGCCTGGTGGACCGCGAGGCGAAGGGCGGACGCATCGTCTTGCCCGACGGCTCCAAGGTGCGGCGGCTGCCGGGCTACAAGTGCTGGATGTGGGACGGCGAGTTCTGCGGCAGCATCGACCTGCGCTGGCAGCCCGGCACCGACGCATTGCCGCTCTACTGCCTGGGTCACATCGGCTACAGCGTGGTGCCCTGGAAGCAGCGCAGGGGCTACGCCACACGCGCGCTCGGCGAGATGCTCAGGCTCGCGGCGCGGGAAGGCCTCCGGCGCGTGGAGATCACGACCAGCCCCGACAACTTCGCCTCGCAAAAGGTGATCGTGGCCAATGGCGGCGAGCTGGTCGAGACCTTCGTCACCCTGCCGAGTCAGGGAAGCGTGGCGAAGCTGCGCTACCGCATCGTGCTTGCCTGAGCCGCCCCTGGCGCAGAATCGCACTCCCGCAAACCGAGCCGGAGAAGAATCACATGGCCCAGTACACAGCGGAAGTCCTCTGGCTGCGCGGCGAGCAGGACTTCCTGTCGAACACCTACAGCCGGCGGCATTCGCTGCGCTTCGACGGCGGCGCCGAAGTGGCTGCGTCTTCCTCGCCGCACGTGGTGCCGCTGCCGATGTCCGACGCATCGGCCGTCGACCCCGAGGAGATGTTCGTGGCCTCGCTGTCGAACTGCCACATGCTGTGGTTCCTCACGATGGCGGTGAAGCGCCGCTTCGTGGTCGACCGCTACTTCGACGCGGCCGTCGGCGTGATGGAGAAGAACGCCGAAGGAAAGATGGCGATGACGGTGGTCACGCTGCGCCCGCAGGTGAGCTTCTCCGGCGAGAACCTGCCCACGCGCGAGCAGGTCGAGCAGATGCACCACCGGGCGCACGAGGAATGCTTCATCGCCAACTCGGTGAAGACCGAGGTGCGCTGCGAGCCGGTGTTCTGACCCGGCCGCGCGGGGTCAGCCGACCAGCGAGCGGCTCTTCATCTCGAGCCGGGTGACGAGGCGCTGCAGCGCGCTTTCCGCGCCTGGTGGCAGCGCCAGGAAACGGAAGCCCAGCTGGTAGCGCGGCGTGCCGTTGGGCTGCAGGCCGGGGCGCAGCGACACCAGTTCCAGGTCGAGCGTGAGGCGCCCCAGCGCGCCCAGCGACAGTTCGCAGTCCCTCAGGAAGGTGCCTACCGGCAGCGCGGCTGCGCGTTCGTCGCGGGTGCGAAGGCCGACGCCGCCCAGCGACAGGTCCTGTACCTCGAAGGAGAACGCCTCGCCCTGGGGCAGGGTGCCGGAGCAGGTGTACGAATCGGCGATCGGCGCATCCACGCGGAAGTACTCGCGCCGCTGCAGGTAGACCAGCATCTCCGGAAAGTCGGCTTCGAACGCCGGCAGGCCCTCGTAGCGGGTCTCGCGCGGCGAGGCGATGGAGAACTCGATGCGCACGCCGTCCTGCTGGGCTTCGAAGTGGCAGCGCGGCGCCGCCAGCAGGCTCTGGTTCTGCTCGGGCGAGGCGCCCCAGTCGAAGGTGAAGACGCGGGCGCGGGTGTCCACGTCGAGCAGCTGCGTCACCAGGTGGCCGCCCGCGTACTGCACCGTGAGGTTGTCGCGGCGGCTTGCGAGGTTGCGCAGGTGCACGCCGATCTCCACCGGCGTGCGGCGGGCGAATCCGCTGGTGTGCTCGGCTGCATTCGACTGTTCTGTATCCATGAGCTTGTGGTGTGTGTTGTCCGGCGCGCGCATTGCACCGCCGCTCCCGGGGCCTGCCTGCGGACGCCACTGATCGGGCCGCGGTACGCATGCGGGCGGAATCGGGACGGCTTTTCGGCATCCGGCCGAACTGGTTAACGGCATTTGCCGCCGGGAATTTAGGGCGGCACGGCGAATTGTCGGCCGCAGCCGCCGCGGCCCCGTGGTCAGCGGCGCTGCAGCCTCGGGTTCTTCGCAAAAAGCTCGGCGGCCCAGTCCACGAAGGCGCGCACCTTGGCGCTCAGGTGGCGGTTGGGCGGGTACACCACGTGGATCGGCAGCGGGTCGCGGTGCCAGTCGGGCAGGATCTGCACCAGCTCGCCGCTCTCGAGCAGCGGCTCGGCCATGAAGGTGATGCACTGCGAGATGCCGAAGCCGCCCAGCACCGCGGTGATGTGCGCGTTGCTCTCGTTCACGGACACCCGATAGGGGCCGTTGAGCTCGATCACCTCGTCGCCCTTCTTGAACTCGTGCGGGTACACGCGCCGCGTGGTGCCCGAGAAGTAGCTGACCACGTGGTGGCGCTTCTCGATGTCGTTCGGGTGCTGCGGAATGCCGTAGCGCTTCACGTAGGCCGGCGAGGCCACGGTGACGAAGTCGAGCGTGCCGATGCGCCGAGCCACCAGCGACTGGTCGCTGAGCTCGCCCGCGCGGATCACGCAGTCGACGTTGTCGCTGATGAGGTCGACCGTGCGGTCGCTCACGCCCAGGTCGACCTGGATGTCGGGGTAGCGGTCGCAGAAGGTGGCCAGCGCGGGCAGGATGAGCAGCCTGGCCACCGATGTGCCGACGTCGATGCGCAGCCGCCCCGTGGGGTTGGCCTGCGCGTTCGTCATGCTGGCTTCCATGTCGTCGAAGTCGTTGAGCAGGCGTGCCGCCCGCTCGAAGTAGGCCGCGCCGTCGGGCGTGACCGTGACGCGGCGCGTGGTGCGGTTGAGCAGCTTCACGCGCAGGCGCGATTCGAGCGCCTGAATCTGCTTGGTGACCGTGCCCTTGGGGAGGGCCAGCGAGTCCGCTGCCCGGGTGAAGGTGCCGGCTTCCACGACGCGGACGAAGATCCGCATGGCCTGGATTTGATCCATCGAATGCCTGTTCTGGGTACCCGGCCCACACCGGGGGAGGCGGATTCTCACACAAGGAGACAATTCCCTCCGGTGGCACCGCCTGTTGCCTTGAGCTGTGCTGATTGTTGTCCGTTTGGAAACAGAGTGGGGTCGGCCGGCCTGTTTATGTACAGATCGGCCGACTTATATTTCAACCATCGCCCAAATCCCCGAGGTCGCCCATGTCACCCGTTCCATCGTCCCGTTCTGCCGAAGCCGTCGCCCGCGCTGCGGCGCAAGGCGTGGAAGCCGATCTGTCGATCGAGCTGCCCGGCCGCGAACCGGTCGGTGCCCGCGTGTACGGCCAGCGCGCCAAGGGCGAGGTGGCACCGCTGGTGCTGCATTTCCACGGTGGCACCTTCGTCTGCGGCGGCCTGGACAACGGCCGCAACGTGGCAAGGCTGCTGGCCGGCGCGGGCGCGGTGGTGGTCTCGCTGGCCTATCCGCTGGCGCCCCAGTCGCCGTTCCCGGAACCCATCGAAGTGGGCTATGCGGCCCTCGAATGGCTCTACAAGCAGCGCACCAAGCTCGGCGGCAAGGGCTCCCAGGTCTACCTGGCCGGCGAGGAGGCCGGCGGCAACCTGGCGGCAGCCGTGGCGCTGATCGCCCGTGACCGGGCCCATCCGCCGATCGCAGGCCAGATACTGCTGTCGCCCATGCTCGACCCCTGCGCCGGCACCGCGTCGCTGCGCAACGCCACCAGCGATGCGACCGAGTGCCGCTGGGCCAGCGGATGGGAGAAATACCTGAGCTGCCCCTCGAACGCCATGCACCCCTATGCGGTGCCCAGCGGCTCGCTGCGGCTGTCGGCGCTGGCACCGGCGCTGGTGCTGGTCGGCGCCGACGACGCGATGCACGACGAGGCGATGACCTTCGCCAACCGCCTGCGCGCGGCCGGCATCGAGGTCACGAGCAGCGTGCTGCCCAGCGCCTCCAACTGGCCGAAGGCGCTGTACGACACCGAGAACACGGGCTGCGTGGCCTGTGAAGCGGCGGTGCAGCAGCACTTCCGCGAGTTCTTCAGCGCGACCACACCGCCGCCCGCGACGGCCGACCACCCCAGCTAGTTCCCGCCGGTCACCGGCTGCCTGATCGACACGCTGCCAGCGCGGCCGCGTGCCGGGGCCCCTTTTTTCCTGAAATCCCGCCTCCTGGTGCCAAAAGCGCCGGGGTGGCTTGTTGCATCCCAAAAGTCATCGAGAAGGACTGAACATCATGTCGAACAACGAGAAAAAGCTGTCTTCCGCCGCCCGCAAGGGCCTCTGGCCCGCCCTGACCGGCCTCACCGCGCTGCTGGCCGTGGCCGCGGCGGTGGTGGGCATGTACAGCTTCAAGGCCGAAGCCAACAACGCTCCGGCGGCGCCCCAGGCCACGCCGGTGTCGGTCGCCACGGTGGCGGCGAGCGAGATCAACGCCTGGGACGAGTTCTCGGGCCGGCTCGAAGCCGTGCAACGCGTCGACGTGCGTTCCCGCGTGGCGGGCGCCGTGCAGGCGGTGCACTTCCGCGAAGGCGCGCTGGTGAAGCAGGGCGACCTGCTGGTCACCATCGACCCCGCGCCGTACGCGGCCGAGGTCGAGCGCGCCGAGGCGCAGGTGGCTTCTGCCCAGGCCCGCCAGTCCTTCAGCCGCAGCGAGCAGGAGCGCGCCAAGCGCCTGTGGGATGACAAGGCCATCGCCCAGCGCGAGTACGACGAGCGCGTGAATGCCGGCCGTGAAGCCGAAGCCAACCTGCGCGCGGCCCAGGCCTCGCTGCAGTCGGCGCGCCTGAACCTGGGCTACACCCAGGTGCGCGCACCGGTGTCGGGCCGCATCGGCCGTATCGAGGTGACGGTGGGCAACCTGGTGGCGGCCGGTCCGGGCGCCCCGGTGCTGACCACGCTGGTGTCGGTGAGTCCGATCTACGCGAGCTTCGATGCCGACGAGCAGGTCATCACCCGCGCGCTGAAGGAACTGCCCAGCGGCTCCAGCGCGCGCGGCCAGATCGAGAGCATCCCCGTGCAGATGGGCACCGCCGGCATGGACGGCACGCCCTTCACCGGCAAGCTGCAGCTGATCGACAACCAGGTCGACGCCCGCAGCGGCACCGTGCGCGTGCGCGCCTCGTTCGACAACAAGGACGGCGCCCTGATCCCCGGCCAGTTCGCCCGCATCCGCATGGGCCAGGCCCGCAACGACACCGCGCTGCTGGTGAGCGAACGTGCCATCGGCACCGACCAGAACAAGAAGTTCGTGATGGTCGTGGGCGAGGACAGCAAGGCTGTCTACCGCGAAGTGACGCTGGGCGCCTCGATCAACGGCCTGCGTGTCGTAAGCAAGGGCCTGAAGGCGGGTGACCGCGTGATCGTCAACGGCCTGCAGCACATCCGCCCGGGTGCGCTGGTGGCGCCGCAGCAAGTGACGATGGACGCCAAGGCGGACCCCAAGCAACAACAACCGGAACGCGTGGCAGAGGCCGCGAAGTCCTGATTTCGGAGGAGGGCGCATCCGCGCCCGCCGGAGAACCAACATGAATCTCTCAAAATTCTTCATCGACCGGCCGATCTTTGCCGGCGTGCTGTCGCTCTTGATGCTGATAGCGGGCCTGATCGCGTTGCGCGGTCTGCCGATCTCGGAGTACCCGGAAGTCGCGCCGCCTTCGGTGGTGGTGCGCGCCCAGTACCCCGGTGCCAATCCGAAGGTGATCGCCGAAACGGTGGCCACCCCGCTGGAAGAGCAGATCAACGGCGTCGAAGGCATGCTCTACATGGGCAGCCAGGCGACCACCGACGGCGTGCTCACGCTCACCGTCACCTTCCGCCTGGGCACCGACCCCGACAAGGCGCAGCAACTGGTGCAGAACCGCGTCTCGCAAGCCGAGCCGCGCCTGCCCGAGGAAGTGCGCCGGCTCGGCATCACGACCGTCAAGAGCGCGCCCGACCTGACGATGGTGGTCCACCTCGTCTCGCCGAACAACCGTTACGACATCAACTACCTGCGCAACTACGCGGTGCTGAACGTGAAGGACCCGCTGGCGCGCATCGAAGGCGTGGGCCAGGTCCAGATCTTCGGCGGCGGCGATTACTCCATGCGCGTGTGGCTCGACCCGCAGAAGGTCGCGCAGCGCGGCCTGTCGGCTTCCGACGTGGTCGCTGCCATCCGCGGCCAGAACGTGCAGGCCGCGGCCGGCGTGGTCGGCGCTTCGCCGGGCCTGTCGGGCGTGGACATGCAGCTGTCGATCAATGCGCAGGGCCGCCTGCAGAGCGAGGAAGAGTTCGGCGACATCATCGTCAAGAGCGGCACCGACGGCGCCGTCACGCGTCTTCGCGACATCGGCCGCCTGGAGATGGGCGCCGCCGACTACTCGCTGCGCTCGCTGCTGAACAACGACCCGGCCGTCGGCATGGGCGTGTTCCAGGCGCCCGGCTCCAACGCGCTCGACATCTCGGCCAACGTTCGCAAGACGATGGCTGAGCTCAACAAGAACATGCCCGAGGGCTTGGAATACCGCATCGCCTACGACCCGACGCAGTTCGTGCGTGCGTCCATCGAGTCGGTGATCCACACGCTGCTCGAAGCCATCATGCTGGTGGTGCTGGTCGTGATCCTGTTCCTGCAGACCTGGCGCGCTTCCATCATCCCGCTGCTGGCCGTGCCGGTGTCGGTGATCGGTACCTTCGCGGTGCTGCACGTGCTCGGTTTCTCGATCAACGCGCTGAGCCTGTTCGGGCTGGTGCTGGCCATCGGCATCGTGGTGGACGACGCGATCGTGGTGGTGGAGAACGTGGAGCGCAACATCGAGGCGGGACTCACGCCGCGTGAGGCGACCTACCGCGCGATGCGCGAGGTGTCGGGCCCGATCATCGCCATCGCGCTGGTGCTGGTGGCCGTGTTCGTCCCGCTGGCCTTCATCAGCGGCCTGACGGGCCAGTTCTATCGCCAGTTCGCGGTGACCATCGCGATCTCGACGGTGATCTCGGCCATCAACTCGCTGACGCTGTCGCCTGCGCTCGCCGCCTTGCTGCTGCGCGGCCACGATGCGCCCAAGGACGCGCTGACGCGCGGCATGGACCGCGTCTTCGGCTGGCTGTTCCGCGGCTTCAACCGCTTCTTCCACCGCGGCTCCGAGGCCTACAGCGGCGGCGTCAAGCGCGTGATCTCGCGCAAGACCCTGATGCTGGCCATCTACCTCGCGCTGATCGGCGTGACCTTCGGCCTGTTCAAGGCGGTGCCCAGCGGCTTCGTGCCGGCGCAGGACAAGCAGTACCTGATCGGCTTCGCCCAGCTGCCCGACGGCGCGACGCTGGACCGCACCGACGAGGTGATCCAGCGCATGGGCGACATCATGAAGAAGAACCCGAACGTGGAAGACGCCATCGCCTTCCCGGGCCTGTCGATCAACGGCTTCACCAACAGCTCCAACTCGGGCATCGTGTTCGCGACGCTCAAGCCCTTCGACCAGCGCAAGCGCGCCGACCAGAGCGGCGGTGCGGTGGCCGGGCAGCTGAACCAGGCCTTCGCGGGCATCCAGGACGCCTTCATCGTGATGTTCCCGCCGCCGCCGGTGGCGGGCCTGGGCACCACGGGCGGCTTCAAGCTTCAGCTGGAAGACCGCGGCTCGGTGGGCTACGACCAGATGGACGCGGCGGTGAAGGCCTTCATGGCCAAGGCCTACCAGGCGCCCGAGCTGGCCGGCATGTTCACCAGCTGGCAGGTCAACGTGCCGCAGCTGTACGCCGACATCGACCGCACCAAGGCCCGCCAGCTCGGCGTGCCGGTGACGGACATCTTCGACACCATGCAGATCTACCTCGGCAGCCTGTATGCGAACGACTTCAACAAGTTCGGCCGTACGTACTCCGTGCGCGTCCAGGCCGATGCGCCTTACCGCGCCCGTGCCGAGGACGTCGGCCTCCTGAAGGTGCGCTCGACCTCGGGCGAGATGGTGCCGCTGTCGGCGCTGATGAAGGTGAACTCGACCTTCGGGCCCGAACGCGCCATGCGCTACAACGGCTACCTCGCCGCCGACATCAACGGCGGCCCGGCGCCGGGCTATTCCTCGGGCCAGGCGCAGGACGCGATCGTCAAGATCGCGGCCGAGACGCTGCCCAAGGGCGTGACCTTCGAGTGGACCGAGCTGACCTACCAGGAGATCCTGGCCGGCAACTCAGCCTTCCTGGTGTTCCCGCTGGCCATCCTGCTGGTGTTCCTGGTGCTGGCTGCCCAGTACGAGAGCCTGACGCTGCCGATCGCGATCATCCTGATCGTGCCCATGGGCATCCTGGCCGCGATGACCGGCGTGTGGATCTCGGGGGGCGACAACAACGTCTTCACGCAGATCGGGCTGATCGTGCTTGTCGGGTTGAGTGCGAAGAACGCGATCCTGATCGTGGAGTTCGCACGGGAGCTCGAGTTCGCCGGCCGCACGCCCGTGCAGGCCGCGATCGAAGCCAGCCGCCTGCGCCTGCGCCCGATCCTGATGACCTCGCTGGCCTTCGTGATGGGCGTGCTGCCCCTCGTGCTGTCCACCGGCGCGGGCTCGGAGATGCGCAAGGCGATGGGCGTGGCGGTGTTCGCCGGGATGATCGGCGTGACGGCCTTCGGCCTGTTTCTGACGCCGGTGTTCTACGTGCTGATGCGCCGCCTCGCGGGCAACCGCCAGCTCAAGCTGCACGGCCAGGTGCCGCATGGCGAGGACTTCGTGTCGGCCGGCCATCCCGCTGCGCCTGCATCGCACGGTGGCTCGGGCGGCGGCGGACTGAATCCGGTGCCTGCGTCGCCGCGTCCCTCGCACGGTTCGCATGACTGATGTATCGAGAAGAAGAAAGCTGATCATGAAACTCTCAGTACAACCCTTGGTGAAGCCCGTCCACATGCTTCGCACGGCCCTGGTGCCGCTGATGGCCGCCCTGGTGCTGGCCGGCTGTGCCACCGTGCCCTCGGGCCTGCCCGAGATCACGACCACCGCCCAGTTCAAGGAGCAGGGCAAGGAGCAGCAGCAGGGCGTCACGCCGCCCGCCGGCTTCACGCGTGCAGTGCCTGCAGAGGCGCAGCCGCGCGGCGCCTGGTGGCTGGCGTTCAACGACCCGGTGCTCAATTCGCTGGTCGAGAAGGCCGACGTCAACAACGGCAACATCCAGGCCGCCGCCGCGCGGCTGGCCGAGGCCCGCGCGCTGGCGCGCAGCGCCAATGCCGACCGCCTGCCGCAGATCGGCCTGGGCGCCGGCGCCAACCGCGGTGCAGGCCTGGACAAGGCCACCGCCAGCACGCGGCCGGCCACGATGACCAACATCGGCGCCACCTTCTCTTATGAGGTCGACCTGTTCGGCCGCCTCTCGGGCGCGAGCAAGGCGGCGAACCTGGACGCGGCCGGCCGCGAGGCGCTGCTGCAGAGCACGCGCCTGGCGGTGCAGGCCGAAACGGCGCAGACCTACCTGCAATTGCGCGCGCTCGACGCCGAGCGCGTGCTGGTGCGCGAGCAGGTCGAGGCCTACCGTGACACGCTGCGCCTGTCGCAGCGCCGCGAGCAGGCCGGCGACATTGCCGAGCTCGACGTGGCGCGCGTGCAGACCGAGGTGTCGTCCACCGAATCGGACGCGCTCGCGCTCGACCGCCAGCGCGCCCAGGTGGAGCATGCGCTCGCGGTGCTGGTGGGCGATTCGGCCTCCAGCTTCGGCCTGAGCAGCGCCGAGTGGTCAACCACGCTGCCGAGCATTCCGCCGGGCGTGCCGGCCACGGTGCTCACGCGTCGCCCCGACGTGTCGGCCGCGCAGAGCGCCGTGCTGGCCGCGCAGGCCCGCGTCGGCGTGGCGCAGGCCGCGTGGTTCCCCGACATCTCGCTGACCGGCGCCGCCGGCTATGCCTCGCCCGAGATCGGCGACCTCTTCAAGTGGTCGGCCCGCTCGTGGGGCGTGGGCGCGCTGCTGTCGCTGCCGATCTTCGACGGCGGCCGGCGCGAGGCCGGCGTGCAGGGCGCCAACGCCCAGCTCGACGGCGCGCTCGCGAGCTACCGCACGCAGGTGCTGGTGGCCTTCCAGGAGGTGGAAGACCAGTTGGCCGCCATCCGCACGCTGCAGGAGCAGTCGGTGGTGCAGGCGCAGGCCGTCACCTCGGCGGCGCGCGCCACCAGCCTGTCGGACACGCGCTACCGCAACGGCTACATCAGCCAGCTCGACCTGCTCGACGCCCGCCGCAGCGAGCTGCGCAACCGTCGCCAGGCGCTGCAGGTGAAGTCGGCCCAGTACCAGGCGGCCGTGGGGCTGGTCCGCGCCATCGGCGGCGGCTGGGACGCGTCGGCGCCGGTGGCTTCGGCGGACGGCGCCCGCACCGCCGTGGCTGCCGCCAGGTAGGTAGGGCCGGCGCGGCTGAGTAGCCGGGCGCAGGGGACGCGAAGGATTCGAGAAGGGCGCGGAAGACGTCCAGCTTCTTGTGTTTGTCTTTCGCGGCCGGAAGTCCGCCTTTTTCGAATTGACAGCCTGAACGCCGCAAGGCGGTCTTGCGCCGTCGCAGGTTCAGTCGGTTTCGCCGGCTGTGTCTGCGGCGGCGCATATTTTTTTGAGTTCCAGCACGCCCATGGCCATGGCGTTGGAATAACTGGTCTGCGCCTGGGGCGCCCGCCGGTAGACCCGGTAGTCCAGGGTTTCGGAGGCTTCGTCGGCGTGGTGGGCCTCGAGCAGGGTCCAGTAGAACTGGCCCGGCTCGGGTTCCTCGACGGTCAGCGCCAAATCGTTCAAGGCTGGCATGGGTCCCTGGGGTGCGTTGTTGTGACAGTGTGCGACGCCAGGGGGTACGCGGGAAAGCGCCGAACGGATTCACCAGTCGCATTTGCAGTGCCCGGGCGTGAAAGATGTCGCATTCCGGACGCTCAGCCGTGGCGCTCAACGACAATCCCCGGATGAGTTCAAAGGCAAGGGCAATCGGCAAACCGGCGCGCTGCGTCATGGTCCTGGGCACCACCAGCGGCGCCGGCAAGAGCTGGCTAGCCACCGCACTGTGCCGCTGGTATGCCCGCCGGGGCCTGAAGGTGGCGCCCTTCAAGGCGCAGAACATGAGCAACAACGCCCGCGTGGTCGATGGCGGCGAGATCGGCAGCGCCCAGTACTTCCAGGCCCTGGCCGCGAACACGGTGCCCGAGGTGCGCATGAACCCGCTGCTGCTCAAGCCCGAGCGCGACACCCACAGCCAGGTGGTGCTGATGGGGCAGGTGAGCGAGGCGCTCTCGGCCTTGCCCTGGCGCGGCCGCAGCGAGCGCGTGTGGCCCGAGATTTCGGCCGCGCTCGACGAACTTCGTGCCGAGAACGACGTGGTCGTGATCGAAGGCGCCGGCTCGCCGGCCGAGATCAACCTGATGGCCAGCGACATCGTCAACATGCGCATCGCCCGCCATGCCCAGGCGCGTTGCCTGCTCGCGACCGACATCGACCGGGGCGGCGCCTTCGCCCACCTGTACGGCACCTGGGCGCTGCTGCCGGAGCCCGACCGGGCGCTGCTGCGCGGCTTCGTGCTGAACAAGTTCCGGGGCGACGCCTCGCTGCTCGCGCCGGCCCCGCAGCAGCTGCAGGAGCTGACCGGCGTGCCCACGGTGGCGACGCTGCCCATGTGGTGGCAGCACGGCCTGCCCGAGGAAGACGGCGTGTTCGACGACCGCAGCCGCGCCAGCGGCGCCGTCACGCGCACGGTGGCCGTCGTGGCCTATCCGCGCATCAGCAACCTCGACGAATTCCAGGCGCTCAAGAACGTGCCCGGCGTGCGGCTGATCTGGGCGCGCACGCCCGCCGACGTGGCCGCCGCCGACTGGATCGTGCTGCCCGGCTCCAAGCACACCAGCGGCGACCTGGCCTGGCTGCGCGCGCAGGGGCTGGACCGCGCCGTGGCCGCGCATGCCGAGCGCGGCGGTGCAGTGCTCGGCATCTGCGGCGGCCTGCAGATGCTGGGCGAGGCGCTGGTCGATCCGCACGGCATCGACGGCAATGCGCCGGGGCTCGGCCTGCTGCCGCTGGTGACGGTGTTCGAGCGCGAGAAGACGGTGCGGCATCGCACGGCCGGCTTCGGCGAGCTGACCGGCGCCTGGAGCCCGCTCTCAGGCGTGGCGGTGGGCGGCTACGAGATCCACCACGGCCAGACCGCCGAGCACCCGCAGCTCGCGCACGACGGCAGGGCGGTGATGCCCGACGGGCTGGCCTGGCAGAACGCGCGCGGCAACGTGCTGGGCATCTATCTCCACGGCCTGTTCGAGGACCCGGGTGCGCTGCACGCGCTCTTCGGCGCCTCGGCGCCCACGCTGGAATCCACCTTCGACGGCCTGGCCGATTTCATCGACACCCATTTCGAACCCGGTGTTCTCGCCGGGCTGATTGCATGACCGAACCCATCCCCACGATCCCCGACATTTCCGACGCCGCGCTCGCCGCCCGCCTGCAGGCCGCACTGGACAACAAGACCAAGCCGCTGGGCGCGCTGGGCCGGCTGGAGGCGCTGGCGCTGCGCATCGGCAGCGTCCTGGGCACCGACAGGCCGGTGCTGGAGGCGCCGCAGATGCTGGTCTGCGCCGCCGACCACGGGCTGGCGGCGCGCGGCGTCTCGGCCTACCCGAGCGAGGTGACCTGGCAGATGGTCGAGAACTTCCTGGCCGGCGGTGCCGCCGTGAGCGTGCTCGCGCGGCAGCACGGCCTGGCGCTGACGGTGGTGGACTGCGGCGTGCGACGCGACTTCCAGGCCCGCCCGGGCCTGGTGTCGCGCCGCATCGCGGCCGGCACGGCCGACGCTTGCGCGGGTCCGGCGATGAGCGCCGGGCAATGCGCGCAGGCGATCGCCAACGGCCGCGAGGTGGTGCGTGCGCTGCCCGGCAACGCACTTCTGCTCGGCGAGATGGGCATCGGCAACAGCTCCTCGGCCGCATTGCTGCTCTCGCGCCTGGGCGGGCTCGACATCGACGCCTGCATCGGCATCGGCACGGGCCTCGACGCGGCCGGCCTGGCGCGCAAGCGCGAGGTGCTGCGGCAGGTGCTGGCGCTGCACGCGGGCGCGTCGGCTCCGCTGGAGGCCCTGGCCGCGTTCGGCGGTTTCGAGCTGGCGACGCTGGCCGGCGCGGTGCTGCAGGCGGCCAGCGAGCGGCGGGTGATCGTGGTCGACGGCTACATCGCCAGCGCTGCGGTGCTGGTGGCGCAGTCGCTGCAGCCGCACGTGGTGCAGCGCTGCGTGGCCGCGCACCGCTCGGCCGAGCCTGGGCATGCGCTGCTGCTGGAGCGGCTGGGGCTCGATCCGCTGCTGCAGCTCGACCTGCGCCTGGGCGAGGGCTCGGGCGGCGCGCTGGCCTGGCCGCTGCTCGAATCCGCCTGCCGCATCCTGCGCGAGATGGCGAGCTTCGAATCGGCCGGCGTCTCGCGAAAGGACGCATGAGCGCCGCGCCGGGCCGCCCCAAGCAAGCTCGCGCCGCAGTGCGAAGCACGGAGGTACTCCAATGAGCGCCGCGCCGGGCCGTCCCAAGCAAGCTCGCACCGCAGTGCGAAGCACGGAGGTGCTCCAATGAGCGCCGCGCCGCGCCGCCCCAGGCAAGCTCGCACCGCAGTGCGAAGCACGGAGGTTCCCCGATGAGCGGCATCCGCCATTTCCTGCTCGCGCTGCAGTTCTTCACCCGGATACCGGTGACGGGCGCACTGGCCGAGTGGGTCGGCTTCAGCCCGCAGATGCTGCGCGCGAGCGCGGCGCACCTGCCGGGCATCGGCTGGCTGGCGGGCGGGGTGGCGGCGCTGGTGTTCGCGGGCGTGGCCTGGGGCTTGCCCGGCGTGGCGGGTGCACTGGCCGCCGCGGTGCTCAGCACCGTCGCCACCGTGATGCTGACCGGCGCCTTCCATGAAGACGGGCTGGCCGACGTGGCCGACGGCCTGGGCGGATCGGCTAGCCGCGAGCGGGCGCTGGAGATCATGAAGGACTCGCGCATCGGCGCCTTCGGTGCAGTGGCGCTGGTACTGGCGCTCGGACTCAAGTTCGCGCTGCTCGCCGCGCTGGCGGGGCGGGGTCTGCAGGCGGCGGCGATCGCCATCGTCGGCGCGCATGTGCTGTCGCGGCTGATGCCGCTCTTCCTGATCCGCTGGCTGCCCTACGTGGGCGACAGCGGCGCGAGCAAGGCCAAGCCGCTGGCGGATGCGATCAGCCCGGGGGCGCTGCTCATCGCCATCGTGTGGACGGTGCCCGCCGTGGCGCTGCTGCTGCAGGCACACGACGCGGTTCACGTCGCGGCGGCGGTGCTCGCGGCCATGCTGGCGGCAGGTTGGATGGCCCGGCTCTTCATGCGGCGGCTGCAGGGCTTCACGGGCGACGGGCTGGGCGCGACCCAGCAGGTCTGCGAACTCGCGATCTACCTCGCGCTGGCCTGGAAGGCATGAGCACGCTCTGGCTCCAGCGCCACGCGCCGGTCGTGGCGGAACCCGGCCTCTGCTACGGGGCGACGGACCTCGAAGCGCATGCCGATGCCACGCTGGCCGCCGCCCGCCGCATCGCACCGCTGCTGCCGGCCGACGTGCTGCTGTGCAGCTCTCCGCTCAGGCGCTGCGTCGCGCTGGCCGAGGCCATCGCCGCGCTGCGCCCGGACCTGTCGGTGATGCAGGACGCGCGGCTGGCCGAGATGGATTTCGGCGCCTGGGAAGGCCGGCCGTGGGCCGACATCCCGCGTGAAGACTTCGATGCCTGGACGGCCGATTTCGCCGACCTGCGCGCCGGCACGCACGGCGAGAGCGTGCGCACCTTCATGTCGCGCATTGCCGAGGCGCACGACGAGTGGCTGGCGCAGCCGCGCGACACGCTGTGGGTCACGCATGCCGGGGTGCTGCGCGCCGTGAGCCTGCTGCGGCGCGGCATCCGCTGCCCGGCTGCTGCCGGCGACTGGCCGTCAGGCGAGATACCTTTCGGCGGCTGGCTGGTTTTCGACAATCCGGCCTGACCCGGCCTGACCCGACAGGCGCGGCAGGCCCTAGACCGAACGCCCCCCGTCGTCGCGTTCGAGCTCCTGCCGCATGCGCCGCGCGACGGCGCTTCGTCCGTGAGCGTCCAGCTTCAGGTAGATGTTCTTCAGGTGCCACTTGACCGTGTCCAGCGACAGTCCGAGGGTGAGGGCGATCTTCTTGTTGGGCAGGGACTGCAGCAGCAGCTCGGCGATCTCGGCCTCGCGCAGGGTGAGCAGGCGCGTCAGGCGCCGGTCGTCGCGCAGCAGCGGCATGGGCGGCGGCTCGGCACGCGCGTCGCGCTGCAAGCGGGCCAGCGACTCGATCCGCTCGATGAAGAAGCCGAGCACCGGATCGAGATTGGGAATGGCCGCGGCAGAGACGATGAGCGACAGCGCATTGCCGTGCGCGCTCAGCAGGGTCTGCATCAGCCCGAGCCGGTGCCCCAGTCGCAGCGCCGCGCAAACGCGCGTTCTCGAGGCCTCGGCGCGGCCGAGCCTGTGTTCGACCTCCGCTGCCAGCATCTGCAGGGAGGCGACGAGGCCGACCTGTCCGCGCTGCTGGTAGTGGTTGGACAGGCGTTCGATCTTCTCCAGCGCATCGGGAAGCTCGCCGTCGTGCATCGCCATGCGGATGCGCGCGCGCTCCACGATGTCGGCGATGCGCCGCAGGGTGCCGGGCCCCACGCCCGGGTGCCTGGCGTGCAGCGCCTCCATCTCCCGCAACGACTCGCGCGCGCCGTCGGCGTCGCCGGTCGCGAGCTGGATGCCCTGTTGTTCCAGCAGCACGCAGGCCAGCGCGCGGTCCATGGCGAAGCGCCGCATGAAGCCGCCGGCCTGCGCGAGGTGCTCGAGCGCCTCGGTCCAGCGGCCGGCGGCCTGCTGAGCGCGGTTGGCCACGATCATCATGCGCAGGGTGGTGTCGGGGATCAGGCCGTCGTGCGTGCCGAGCTGTTCCTGCATGAAGCGCGCGGCCG
Organism: Variovorax sp. 22077; assembly: GCF_052044195.1. Classification (NCBI taxonomy): domain Bacteria; kingdom Pseudomonadati; phylum Pseudomonadota; class Betaproteobacteria; order Burkholderiales; family Comamonadaceae; genus Variovorax; species Variovorax sp. 22077. Next base: position 76,964 of record NZ_JBQEQC010000002.1, on the reverse strand, counting down.
CGAGCGGGCCCTGCTGCTCGTACAGCACCTCGACCAGCAGCTGGGCGGTCAGCCGCGCGGCCTCGCGGCAGCGGGCGCCGCGCTCCTGCGCCTCCGCCAGCACCTGGCGGTAGATGCGTTCGGCCCGGTGCATGTGGCCCTCGATGGCGTATGAAAGCCCGACCAGGCACTGGCCCACCAGCGAGCCGAACAGCGTGCCGGCGACCGGCTCGCCATCGATGCGCGGCGCCGGCTCGTCACGCTGGATGCGCCGCGCCTCCTCGAATTCGCCGCGGTGCAGGTGCAGCCAGGTCAGCACGTTGCGTCGCCCGGCGAGCGCGAACTCGTCGGCCGCCGGCGGCGGTGCCAGCAGTTCGGGCAGCAGCCACGAGAGCGCGTCGTTGTCGTCGTTGCGGATGGCGAAAAGGCAGCCGAGCAGCGTCAGCCGGTAGCGCATGGCGGGGTCGAGCGCGCCGGGCATCTGGCGCAGCCGTTCGATGCTGCGGGCGCAGTCGTCGAGCCGGTAGTCGGCCAACTCGACCCAGGCAATCCAGAGAGCGAGGTTTGCGTTGTCGCCGATCTTTCCGGGGTCGATCTGGCGCATGAGCGCGATCACCTCGCTCATCCGGCCCCGCGTGAAAAGCGCCTCCGCGCCCCGCACGGCCAGCCGGGCAGCGGCGTCGTGGTCGTCGGCCGCCAGCGCGTGGCGTACCGCCTGGTGGTGCATGCCGCGGATCGCGAAGGCCTGGCAGGCCGTGGCATGCACCCGCAGGCGCGTGGCTTCGGGCCAGGCCTCGAAACGCACCAGCAGCACGCTGCGCAGCAGCGGATGCATGTGCCACCAGCGCTCGTGGGGGGCCGTCTCCGGCGTTTCGGTCACCAGCGACAGCAGGCCCTCGTGCACCAGCGGTTCCAGAAGCTCGGCGCACATGGCCGGCGTGAAGCCTTCGCCTGCCAGGTCGGCGCACAGCGGGGCGCTGAAGCGGGTGGCGGCGGCGCAGAAGGTGAGCAGGCGCAGCTGGGTTTCGGACAGGCGCGGGAAGACGTGCGCGTCGAAGTAGGCGGCGAAGGGCTCCGGGTCGGCCACGCCGTGCACCAGCGGCGACTGCACGCCGCGCCGGCGGCGCACGTCGGCGCTGGCCAGCCGCAGCAAAGCCGGCCAACCTTCCGTCAGCCGGTGGATCGCCGCGGCGGCGCGCTCGTCGAGCCGGGGCAGGCGCATGCCGAGGTAGTCGATCGATTCCGGCAGGCTGAAGCGCAGGTCGTCGTTGCGCAGTTCCAGCACCGTCTTGGAGGCGGGGGCGTGCGCCAGCGTCATCGGCAGTTCGTCCTGGCTGGCGAAGACGCACATCAGGTTGGGCGGCGCGTACTCCACGAGCAGTTGCAGCGCGTGCAGCACGAGGCCGCTCTGCGCGCGCTGCACGTCGTCCACGATCAGCACCACCCTGCGTCCGTGCGCCGCGATGCCCCGCACCAGCGCGATGACCATGCGCTCCATGGCGAGCGCGTCGGGAACGGCGTGCGCCATCGCCTGCCGGGGAATGACGGAGTCGATGCCCGCCAGCGCCGACATCAGGCCGGTCATGAAGTGCAGGTCGCCTTCGGGCAGGTCGGCGAGCCTGAGCCAGGCGATGCCCGCGTCCGCGGAGACCAGTTCGCGCTGCCAGGTCAGCAGCAGCGAGCTCTTGCCGAAGCCGGCTGGCGCGCGCAGCACCACGCACCGTCGGGTGTCTGGCCCGTCGAGCCTTTCGAGCAGGCTTCGGCGGACCAGCAGTCGGCGGCTTCGCGTGCGCAGTGCCGGCGTACCGGGTATGGGGACAGGTTGCATCCGTGCGGATTCTGAGTCATCCCGCAAGCGGATCGAATCCCATATTCGAGGGTTTGCCCATCCCCACCCTTCGGGGGTGGGGTGGCGTGCAGGGGCGATGCCGATGACTCGGCGGAGCCCCCGCAAACAAGACTGGAGAACGCCTCATGTTCGATCTTTCGAATCTCAGGATCGGAGCCCGCCTAGGGCTGGGATTTGCGCTGTTGCTGCTGCTTCAGCTCGTCATCACCGGCATCGGCCTGCGCGAGATGGCGCATCTGTCGGAGCGTGTGGCCTTCGCCACCGAGGTCGGCGAACGCAAGCTCAACGAGCTCAACAACGTGCAGTCCGCCATCGGCAAGCGGGCCATCGCGGCGCGCAACCTGGCGCTGGTGTCCGACCCGGCCGCGCAGAAGGGCGACATCGAACTGGTCGGCAGCTCGCAGCGCGAGATCGACACCGGCCTGCAGAGCCTGGCCGCGGTCATGGCCGCGCCGGATGCCGCGACGCCCGACGAGCGCAGGATGCTGGAGAAGCTCGGCGCGCTCGAGGCGCAGTACCTGCCGATCGCGAAGAACGTGGTCGGGCTCGCCACCTCGCGCCAGACCGACGCGGCCGTGAAGGTGCTCACCCAGGAATGCATGCCGCTGCTCAACCAGGTGCTGGCGCATGCCTCGGCCTTCCAGGCGCTGCTGAGGAAGGGCGCGGACGAAAGCACCGCGTCGACACAGGCCGCCTACCAGCGCGCCAAGTGGATGATCGTGTGGATCAGCTGCGCGTCGATGGCCGGCGGGCTGCTGCTGGCGTTCCGCATGACGCGCTCCATCACCCGGCCGCTGGGCCAGGCCGTGACCGTGGCCCAGCAGGTGGCGTCGGGCGATCTCACGGCCCGCATCGAGGTGGCCGACGCCTCGGAGTCGGGCATGCTGATGCGCGCGCTGCGCTCGATGAACGACGAGCTCGCCAAGGTGGTGGGTCAGGTGCGCGAGGGCACCGATTCCATCGCCTCGGCATCGAGCCAGATCGCCTCGGGCAACCGCGACCTGTCGTCGCGCACCGAGGCGCAGGCCAGCTCGCTGGAGCAGACGGCGGCGGCCATGCAGGAACTCACCGGCACCGTCAGGCAGAACGCCGACAACGCGCGCCTGGCCAACGAACTCGCCGACTCCGCCTCGCAGGTGGCCTCGCGCGGCGGGGCTGTGGTCGACCAGGTGGTGGAGAAGATGGCGTCCATCAACGCATCGTCGAGGAAGGTGGTGGAGATCATCGGCGTGATCGACGGCATCTCGTTCCAGACCAACATCCTCGCGCTCAACGCGGCGGTGGAGGCGGCCCGTGCCGGCGAGCAGGGGCGCGGCTTCGCGGTGGTGGCCTCGGAGGTGCGCAGCCTGGCGCAGCGCTCGGCCGCGGCGGCCAAGGAGATCAAGACGCTGATCGGCGACTCGGTGGGCGAGGTGGAGGCGGGAAGCACGCTGGTCAACCAGGCCGGCAGGACCATGGAGGAGATCATGGGCAGCGTGCGCCGGGTGACGGACATCATGGCGGAGATCACCGCGGCCAGCCAGGAGCAGGCCGCCGGCATCGGCCAGGTCAACGACGCCATCAAGCAGATGGACCGCACGACCCAGCAGAACGCGGCGCTGGTCGAGCAGGCCTCAGCCGCAGCTCAGTCGATGAACGACCAGGCCGCGGGGCTGGTGCACGCGGTGCGGATGTTCAAGCTGGCCTGAGCGGGCCGGCCGCGGTCAGTTCGACTTGCTGCGCCACTGCTCGCGCCAGAGCTTGTCGAGCTGCGGCGCGAGCGCGGCGGGCGGCGAGCCCAGCAGGCGGTTGCCGCCGTTGCGCTGCACCAGGCCATAGATGCGGCCGGAGCCCTGGTCGTAGAGCGCGATGGCGTTGTTGTCGTAGCAGTCGTGCGGCTTGCAGAAGGCGTGCAGCAGGTAGCGCGTGCCGTCGACGGTCACCCATTTCGGCTCGGGCGCCGGGCCTTCGCGGCGCACCAGCCATGGCTCGGTCTCGCGCGTGCCCAGGGCGGTGCGCCAGGCCTTCTGCATGGCGGGGCCGCGCGCCAGCGCGGCGGGGCTGCCGGTGGGCGGGGGCGGCACCTTGGCGGCAGGCTCGGGTGGCGGCGGCAGCGCGCGGGCGGCGCCGTTGCAGCGCCAGTAGCGCAGCTTCATCATCTCGGGGCCGAGCTGGCCGGCCAGGGGCTTGTCGGCATCGAGCGTGACGTACTGGCCGCGCGGGCTGCGGTAGACGAGGAAGGTCAGCGCGCCGGCCTTGTCCGTCTCGCCCACCAGCGCCACGTCGAAGCCCGCAGGCGGCGGGCTGTTGCCGAAGAGGCTGTGGACCGTCTGCGGCTCGCGGGTGACCACGCGGCGCTTGCCGCTTTCGGCGATCAGGGAATCCTCCCGGACCTGCAGCGCGGCGGCCGAGTTGTTCGCGCAGTCGGCCGACCATCGGCCGGTGTACTGGCCGACGTAGTTGGGAAGCTGCTGGCCACCCTGCTGCGACCAGGCAGCGGCCGGCAGCAGCGCGGCCAGCACGGCAAGAAGCAGGGCTCGGGAGTCGTTCGTCGTCTTCGCTGTGGTCTGGCGTCTCGTCATTCGTCTTTTCGTTGTCGTTGTTTCGTTCTCTTGTCTCAGGGCGACTTGGGCGCGGGCGTCTTCGGCTTGTAGGCGCAGAAGGCGGCCACCGCGCATTCCCAGCAGCGCGGCTTGCGCGCCACGCAGATGTAGCGGCCATGCAGGATCAGCCAGTGGTGGGCGTGCAGCCGGTACTCCGGTGGGACGCGCTTCTCGAGCTTGAGTTCCACCTCCAGCGGCGTCTTCCCGGGGGCCAGGCCGGTGCGGTTGCCCACGCGGAAGATGTGCGTGTCGACCGCGATCGTCGCCTCGCCGAAGGCCACGTTGAGCACCACGTTCGCCGTCTTGCGCCCGACGCCCGGCAGGGCCTCCAGCTCGGCGCGGGTGCGGGGCACCTCGCCGCCGTGCTTTTCGACCAGGATGCGGCAGGCCTCGATCAGGTGCTTGGCCTTGCTGCGGTACAGCCCGATGGTCTTGATGTACTCCTCCAGCCCTTCCACGCCCAGTTCCAGGATGGCCTGAGGCGTGTTCGCCACCGGAAAGAGCTTGCGGGTGGCCTTGTTCACGCCCACGTCGGTGGCCTGGGCCGACAGCAGCACGGCGGCCAGCAGCTCGAAGGGGGTGCTGTATTCCAGCTCGGTCTCGGGTTCGGGGTTGGCCGCCTGCAGGGTGGCGAAGAAGAGGGGGATGTTGTCTTTTTTCATGGGGCTTCGGAAGGGGCAGGCAAGGCCGCCAGCCGCAATATATCGTCGAAAGCGGATGGCCTTACGCAGCTTTATTGACCGCGCTTTGGCGACAATGCAACCCCAGAAAGTGAGACCGACCATGCAATTCGCCTCCCGCCTCGACAACGTCGAGACCTCCGCCATCCGCGAACTCTTCAAGCTGCTGGGCAAGCCCGGCATCATCAGCTTCGCGGGCGGCTTCCCCGACAGCGCCATGTTCGACGTCGAAGGCCTCAAGGAGGCGAGCCAGAAGGCCCTGGCCGAGGAACCTGGCGGCGCTCTGCAGTACGGCGCGACCGAAGGCTACGAGCCCCTGCGCAGCCAGCTCAGCTCGTTCATGAAGACCAAGGGCGTCGACGTTGACCCCAGCGGACTGATCGTCACCACCGGCAGCCAGCAGGCGCTGGACCTGCTGGGCAAGACCATGATCTCGCCCGGCGACAAGGTGATCGTCGAGGGCCCGACCTTCCTGGCCACCATCCAGTGCTTCCGCCTGTACGGCGCGCAGCTCGTCAGCGCACCCGTCGACGCCAACGGCGTGAAGACCGACGAGCTCGAAAAGCTCATCGCCGAGCACAAGCCCAAGCTCGTGTATCTCATTCCCACCTTCGGCAACCCCAGCGGTGCCACGCTGAGCCTGGAGCGCCGCAAGAAGGTGCTGGAGCTGGCCGTGAAGTACCAGACGCTGATCGTCGAGGACGACCCCTACGGCGACCTCTACTTCGGCGAGGCCCCGCCGCCCTCGATCATGGCGCTGAGCAAGGACGTGCCCGGCAGCCGCGAGCTGCTGGCGCACTGTGGCAGCCTGAGCAAGGTGCTGAGCCCCGGCCTGCGCATCGGCTGGATGATCGCCCCGCCCGAGCTGCTGGCCAAGGCCACCATGTGCAAGCAGTTCAGCGACGCCCACACCAGCACCTTCTCGCAGGCCACGGCCGCCCAGTACCTCAAGAGCGGCCGCATGCCCGCCACGCTGGCCCATGTGCGCGAGGTGTACGGCCAGCGCGCGCAGGCTATGGGCGCGGCGCTCAAGCGCGAGCTGGGCGACGCGGTGAGCTTCACCCAGCCCAACGGCGGCCTGTTCTTCTGGGCCCGCCTGACGGGCGCCAACGGCAAGCTGGCCGATGCGAACGAACTGGCCAAGCGCGCCATCGAGAAGCTGGTGGCCTTCGTGCCCGGCGCGCCGTTCTTCGCGGAGAAGCCCGACGTCGCCACGCTGCGCCTGAGCTTCGCCACGGCCGACGTGGCGAAGATCGAAGAGGGCGTGAAGCGCCTCGGCCAGGCCCTGTAAGGGGCCGGCTCAGGCTCAGGGCGACCGGTGCAGCCGGGGCGCCGCGAGCAGGTCCAGGTTGTCCGTGATGGCCGCATCCACGTTCGGATAGCGGCCTTTCATCTTCGACAGCGTCATGATCGTCTGCAGCGCCTTCAAATCCTTGACCGAGGGCGCGACCTTGATCTGCGCGATGGCCGCGCTGGGGTTGCCGCCGTTGATCAATGCCATCACCTTGCTTGCCCAGTCGTTCGCGCGCGCCATGTCGTCACCTGTCCTGTTGTCCGTGGAATGAGGCGACTGTACACAGCGGGTTAGGATCACCCATGAGAAAAACCTTCCAGCTTCAGGTCGAGGGCAAGCACCCCGACCGTCTACTCGAAGCCATCAAGCACGAGATCCGCAAGTACATCAAGCGCGAGCGGCGCCGCGAACTGCCCGAGGGCATGGACTACTGGGACTTCGACTGCCGCTTCGGCGCGTCGCAGGAATCCGCGAAGTCATCCACCTTTCCGCCATCACCGGCCTGATCGACGGCGTGGTGAAGGAGGGCGGCAAGCAGTTCTACATCGAGATTCTCGCCAAGCCGGCGCAGCGCAAGGCGCGCCCGGCCGGCTCACCGGAATCCGAATCGCCCGAGGAAGGCTGAGCCCCGCTCAGACCAGCGCCTGCGCCAGCCGCAGGCCGTGGCGCTGCTCCGCATCCTGCAGCGAGCGCGCGATCGAGGGGTGCAGCCGCACCCCGTCCTTCGACTGCAATTCCCGACGCTTCAACCCGCCTTCGCCAGGCAGCCGCACAGGTTTTGCCGGGTCGATGGGCGCATTGCCGCGGCACTGCGCTGCCACGTGGTCCATCTGGCGCAGGAAGGCTTCCTTGCCGCCGAAGGCGTTCAAGTCGTGCAGCGTGACGTGCACCGTCGCGCCCCAGCCCTCTGGCGGGTCGGCGCGGCCGTGGCCTGCGAGGCCGGCCGTGAGCGTCTCCACCAGCAGCGCCATGCCATAGCCCTTGTGGCCGTGGCTCAGTCCGCCCACGGGCAGCAGCGTGCCGGGGGGCTGGTCGAACAGCACCTGAGGATCGTTGGTGGGCTTGCCGGCGGCGTCGATCAGCCACTCTTCGGCGAAGGTCTCGCCGGCCGCGCGCTTGCGGTTGCTCATGCCGTTGGTGGTGATGGAGGCGGAGATGTCGACCATCACGCCGCCCTGCGACAGCGGAAAGCCCATGGCCAGCGGATTCGGCGTGAACACCGCCTGCGTGCCGCCGAAGGGCGCGACGCTGGCGGCATTGGGGTCGGAGCAGGCCAGCAGCATCAGCATGTCTTCGTTCAGCGCGCGCAGCATGTAGACGGCGAGGCAGGCGATGTGGTGGCTGCGCCGGATGACCAGCGACGCCGTGCCCAGCTCGCGCGCACGCGGCACCAGCAGGTTCATGCCCTGGTCCATCAGCCACGGGCCGGGCAGGCGCCTGCCGTCCCACAGCACGGCGGCGGGGCGGTCGGACAGCACTTCGGGCGCGCCGTCGCGCGTCATGCCGCCGGATTCCAGCTCCTTGACGTACCCCGCCAGCAGCGCGAGGCCGTGCGTGTCGTGGCCCAGCAGGTCGCCTTCGACCAGCGTGCGCGCGACCACGGCCGCCTTCGGCGCGGCGAGGCCGGTCTTCTGCAGCAGGGCGTCCGCGTAGGCGACGAGTGCATCGGCGCGATAGAGAGGAGCCGATGAAGCAGGCGCGGCGGCGTCGGTCATTTGAGTATTTCCAGCACGCGGTCGAGGCCGCCTTCGTTGATGGCCACCATGGCCTGCTCGCGCACCTTCGGCTTGGCGTGGTAGGCCACCGAGAGACCGGCCTCGCCCATCATCGGCAGGTCGTTGGCGCCGTCGCCCACGGCGATCGTTTCCTGCGGCGAGATGCCCATGAGCGAGGCCACCTCCAGCAGCGTGCGGCGCTTCTCGGCGCCGTCGCAGATGTCGCCCCAGCTCTGCGTGACCACCTCGCCGGTGAGCTTGCCGTCGGCCTCGTCGAGCAGGTTGGAGCGTGCGAAATCGATGCCCAGGCGGTCCTTCACGCGGTTCGCGAAGAAGGTGAAGCCGCCCGACACCAGCAGCACCTTGAGGCCGGCCGCCTTGCAGGCCGACACCAGTTCGGCCGCGCCGGGGTTGAGCTTCAGGCGCTCGTCGTACACCTGCTGCAGCGCCTCGACCGGCACGCCCTTGAGCAGCGCCACGCGGCGGCGCAGGCTTTCCTTGAAGTCCTTGATCTCGCCGCGCATCGTGGCTTCGGTGATCGCGGCCACCTCCGCCTTCTTGCCGACGGCATCGGCGATCTCGTCGATGCACTCGATACTGATCAGCGTCGAGTCCATGTCGAAGGCGATCAGCTTGAAGTCGGCAAGCTTCAGCGGCGGCTTCACGCGCTGGATGACGAGGCCGGGGGAGATTTCAGTAGCGCTCATGCGGTAGCGTTTTCCTTGACGGTGGGCTGGCCCAGGCTGCGCAGCACGTCGCGCACCATCTGGGCCCGGTCCTTGGGTTCTTTCAGTTCGCGCTCGATGCGCAGCTTCTCGTTGCCGGCTAGCTTGATGTGCCTGTTCTTCTGGATCAGCTGGATGATGGCCATGCCGTCCACCGGCGGATCCTTCTTGAAGGTGATGTTGATGATGCCCGGCGCCGCGTCGACCTTCACCACGCCGTAGGGCCGCGCGAGCACGCGCAGGCGGTGGGTGTCGATCAGCGTCTGCGCCTGCGGCGGCAGCTTGCCGAAGCGGTCGACGATTTCCTCCAGCAGCGTGTCGATCTGGTCGGGCGTCTTCGCCGTCGCCAGCTTCTTGTAGAACGACAGGCGCAGGTGCACGTCGCCGCAGTAGTCGTCGGGCAGCAGGGCGGGGGCGTGCAGGTTGATCTCGGTGGTGACCGACAGCGGCGACAGCAGGTCGGGCTCCTGCCCGGCCTTCAGTGCGCGCACGGCCTCGCTCAGCATCTCGTTGTAGAGCTGGAAGCCGATCTCCATCATGTTGCCGCTCTGGTTCTCGCCCAGTACCTCGCCGGTGCCGCGGATCTCCAGGTCGTGCATGGCGAGGTAGAAGCCCGAGCCCAACTCCTCCATCTGCTGGATGGCATCGAGCCGTTGCGCGGCCTGCTTGGTCAGGCCCTCGGTGTCGGGCACCATGAGATAGGCGTACGCCTGGTGGTGCGAACGGCCGACGCGCCCGCGCAGCTGGTGCAGCTGCGCCAGGCCGAACTTGTCGGCGCGGCTGATCACGATGGTGTTGGCGGTCGGCACGTCGATGCCGGTCTCGATGATGGTCGAGCACAGCAGCAGGTTGTGGCGCTGCGCCACGAAGTCGCGCATCACGCGCTCCAGCTCGCGCTCTGGCATCTGGCCGTGGGCCACGGCGATGCGCGCCTCTGGAAGTATCTCTTCCAGCTTCTGGCGGCGGTTCTCGATGGTCTCGACCTCGTTGTGCAGGAAGTAGACCTGCCCGCCGCGCTTGAGCTCGCGCAGCACGGCCTCGCGGATCACGCCGGTGCCCTCGTTGCGAACGAAGGTCTTGATGGCCAGGCGCCGCTGCGGCGCGGTGGCGATCACGCTCAGGTCGCGCAGCCCTTCGAGCGCCATGCCCAGCGTGCGCGGGATCGGCGTGGCGGTGAGCGTGAGCACGTCGACCTCGGCGCGCATGGCCTTCATCGCCTCCTTGTGGCGCACGCCGAAGCGATGCTCCTCGTCGATGATGAGCAGGCCCAGGTTCTTGAACTTGACCGACTGCGAAAGCAGCTTGTGCGTGCCGACCACGATGTCGACCTGTCCGTCGGCCAGCCCCTTGGCGGCGGCGGCGACCTCCTTGGCGGAGCGGAAGCGGCTCATCTCGGCCACCTTCACCGGCCACTTGGCGAAGCGATCGACCAGCGTCTGGTAGTGCTGCTCGGCCAGCAGCGTGGTGGGCGCGAGGAAGGCCACCTGCTTGCCGCCGGTGACGGCGATGAAGGCCGCGCGCAGCGCCACCTCGGTCTTGCCGAAGCCCACGTCGCCGCACACGAGGCGGTCCATGGGTTGCGGCGAGATCATGTCCTGCACCACGGCGTGGATGGCCGCCTTCTGGTCGGCGGTCTCCTGGAAGCCGAAGTCGTTGGCGAACACCTCGTAGTCGGCCGGCGAGTAGCGGAAGGCATGGCCTTCGCGCGCCGCACGGCGGGCATAGATGTTGAGCAGCTCGGCGGCCGAGTCGCGCACCTGCTCGGCGGCCTTGCGCTTGGCCTTTTCCCACTGGCCGGAGCCCAGCTTGTGCAGCGGTGCCTCGTCGGCGCTGACGCCGGTGTAGCGGCTGACCAGGTGCAGCTGGCTCACGGGCACGTAGAGCGTGGCCTTGTCGGCGTACTCCAGGTGCAGCATTTCCTGCAGCAGCGGCTTGCCGTCGGGGCCGTTACCCTGGCCCAGGTCCATGTGGATCAGGCCGCGGTAGCGGCCGATGCCGTGCGCGCTGTGGACCACCGGGTCGCCCACGTTGAGCTCCGACAGGTCCTTGATGAGCGCCTCGACGTCGCTGACCTGCTCCTGCTTCTTGTTGCGCCGGCGCGTGGTGGGCGCGGTGGCGAAGAGTTCGGTTTCGGTGACGAAGTCGATGCCCTGCTCGCGCCACGCGAAGCCAGAGGCCAGCGCGGCGGTGGCGATGCCCGTCTTCTCGTCGCCGGAGGCCTCGAACTCGGCCAGCGAATCGAAGGCCGGTGGATTCACGCCGCTGGCGCGCAGGAAGTCGAGCAGGCTCTCGCGGCGGCCTTCGCTCTCGGCGATCAGCAGCACGCGGTGCGGCGTCTTCGCGATGTGGGCCTTCAGCCCGACCAGCGGATCTTCGGCGCCGCGCACCACGGCAAAGGGCGGCAGCCTGTCGAACTCGGCGTAGGGCGTGTCGGTGTCCACGTCGCCGCGGATGGCGAGCTGCGCATGCGGCTTGGCGCGCTGGTAGAACTGTTCGGCGTTCAGGAACAGCGCCTCGGGCGGCAGGGCGGGGCGCTCGGGGTCTCCGCGCACGAGGCGGTAGCGCTCGTTGGTGTCCTGCCAGAAATGCTGGAAGGCCGGTTCCAGGTCGCCGTGCAGCACCACGGTGGCGTCGGCGCCAAGGTAGTCGAACACGGTGGCCGTCTCGTCGAAGAACAGCGGCAGGTAGTACTCGATGCCGGCGGTGGCCACGCCGTTGCCCATGTCCTTGTAGATGCGGCTCTTGGTCGGGTCGCCTTCGAGCAGTTCGCGCCAGCGGCTGCGGAAGCGCCCGCGCGCGTCGTCGTCCATCGGGAACTCGCGCCCCGGCAGCAGCCGGACCTCGGGCACCGGGTAGAGGCTGCGCTGGGTGTCGGGGTCGAAGGTGCGGATGGTGTCGATCTCGTCGTCGAACAGGTCGACGCGGAAGGGCACGAGCGAGCCCATGGGGAACAGGTCGATCAGGCCGCCGCGCACCGCGTATTCGCCGGGGCTCACCACCTGCGTCACGTGGGTGTAGCCGGCCAGCGTGAGCTGGGCCTTGAGCTTCGACTCCTCCAGCTTCTGCTTGGCCTTGAAGTGGAAGGTGTAGCCGGCCAGGAAGGAGGGCGGCGCCAGCCGATAGAGCGCGGTGGTGGCCGGCACCAGCACCACGTCGGCCTCTTTCTGGCTGATGCGCCAGAGGGTGGCCAGGCGCTCGCTGATCAGGTCCTGGTGGGGCGAGAAGCTGTCGTAGGGCAGCGTCTCCCAGTCGGGGAACAGGGCGCAGCGCAGGTCGGGAGCGAAGAACGCGATCTCGTCGATCAGGCGCTGGGCGTCGTTGGCGTCGGCCGTGAACATCGCGGTGGCGCGCCCGGCGGCCTTCTCGCGCATGGCCAGTTGCGCCAGCAGCAAGGCATCTGCCGACAAGGGAGGACGCGGCAGCGTGAATCGCTTGCCCGCCGTGAGGTGGGGGAGGTCCATGGAACGCTTGATGGAAATGCACAACACCCCGCGCCGGCTGGCGAGGGGTGTGCGTAACGGGCAATTCTAGAATGGCGGCCCTTTATCCGCTTGTCGGCCACGGCCGACGCTGGGCCCCATGTCCTCTTCCCGACTCTTCGTGCTGATCCCGTGCGCCGGCTCCGGCCATCGCGCGGGGCATGCGCAGTCCACGCAACCCAAGCAGTACCGGCGCCTGGCCGGCCTGCCGATGGTGGCCCATACGCTGGAGGCCTTCCGCGCGATGTCGGGGCGCTTCGCCGGGCTGGCGCTGGTGGTGTCGCCGGACGACCGGGACGTGAACGCGGTGCTGCCGCGCTTTCCGGCCGAGAACGAGTACCTGCTGCGCGTGGGCGGCGTGACCCGCGCCGCCACCGTGCGCAACGGCCTCGCGGCGCTGCGCCAGAAGGGCGCCGGCGCGCACGACTGGGTGCTGGTGCACGACGCGGCCCGCTGCCTCGTCACCTCCAGCCAGATCGAGGCGCTCATCGCCGCCTGTGAGCACGATGCCGTCGGCGGCCTGCTGGCTCAGCGGCTGGCCGACACGCTGAAGTCGTCCACCACCGAAGGCCGCGTGGCGCAGACCCTGCCGCGCGCCGACAAGTGGCTGGCGCAGACGCCGCAGATGTTCCGCATCGGCATGCTGCTCGACGCGCTGGAACGCGCCGGCGACGCCGTCACCGACGAGGCCAGCGCCATCGAGGCGATCGGACTGTCGCCACTGCTGGTACCCGGAAGCGCCCAGAACTTCAAGGTCACCTTTCCGGAAGACTTCGCCCTGGCCGAGGCCGTGCTGCTGGGCCGCAGGAAGGAGCTGGCATGACCGCTGCGACTTTCAACATCCGCATCGGCGAAGGCTGGGACGTCCATCAGCTGGTGGCGGGGCGCAAGCTGATCCTCGGCGGCATCGAAGTGCCGCACACCACCGGCCTGCTCGGCCATTCGGACGCCGACGTGCTGCTGCATGCCATCACCGACGCGCTGCTGGGCGGCGCGGGGCTCGGCGACATCGGCCGGCACTTTCCGGACACCGATCCGCAGTTCCGCGGCGCCGATTCGGCCGTGCTGCTGGCCGAGGCGGCGCGCCGGGTGCGTGCCGCGGGCTGGGAGATCGGCAACGTCGACAGCACGGTGATCGCGCAGGCGCCCAAGCTCGCGCCGCACATTCCGCTCATGTGCCAGCGCATCGCCGACACGCTGGGCGTGGCGTTGGAGCAGGTGAACGTGAAGGCCAAGACCGCCGAGAAGCTCGGCCCGGTGGGCGAGGGCCGCGCGATGGAGGCTCGCGCGGCCGTTCTTCTCCACAGATAAGCAAGACCAGCGCGGCCGGCGGCCACCAGTCAGGCGGGCTTCTTTCCGCTGCCGCCCTGCGGTTCGCCGGGCTTGGTGCCGGGCGGCATCGCGCGCGGCATGCGGATGTGCGCTGCCAGACCGCGGCCCGGCGTGCTCGTCAGCGCGAAGGTGCCGCCCATGCGCTCGATGTTCTTCGCCACGATCGACAGGCCCAGTCCTGCACCGGCCGCAGATGTCCGCGCGGTGTCGCCGCGGAAGAAGGGCTTGGTCAGCTGCGCGAGCAGGGCCGGCTCCACGCCCGCGCCGTGGTCGCGCACCTTGATGAGCACCGCGTCGTTGTTGGCCTGCGCCTGGATCGTCACATCGGCCACGCCGGTGGAGGGCGTCTTGCCGTAGCGGCGCGCGTTCTCGACCAGGTTGGAGATGACGCGCGTGAGCTCGACCTCGTCGCCCATCACGCGCAGGTCGGGCGGCACCTCGACCTTGATGTTCATCTCCTCGTAGTCCTGCACGGCGTAGGTGCAGGCATCGACCACGTCGCGCAGCAGCACCGGCTTGGGGTCGACGTGGTCGGGCCGCGCGTAGTCGAGGAACTTGTCGATGATCGCGTCGAGCTGGGCGATGTCGGCGGCCATGTGGTCGCGCGCGTCCTCGTCGGCCACGCTCATCTCGGTTTCCAGCCGCAGCCGGGCCAGCGGCGTGCGCAGGTCGTGCGAGATGCCGGCCAGCATGATGGCGCGGTCCTGCTCGATCTTGGCGAGCTGGTCCGCCATGCGGTTGAAGCCGATGTTGACCGCGCGGATCTCGTTGGTGCGGGCGCGCTCGTCGAGGCGGTGAGCCTCGTACTCGCCTTCGCGCACCTGCATGGTCGCGCGCGACAGCTGCTTGAGCGGCAGGTTGATGAGCCGCGTGATCAGCGCCGCACCCGCCAGCGACAGCGCCATGGCGGTGCTCAGCCATACCAGCCAGGTGCGTCCGCCCACGCGGCTGAAGCGGGTGGGGTCGAGAAGCAGCCAGTAGGTGTCGCTCTCGATGGTGAAGCCGATCCACAGGCCCGCCTCGTCGTTCACGCGGCTGGCCACGGTCGTGCCTTCGCCGAGCTGCTCGATAAGCTCCTCGGTCACGCGCAGGTCGAGCGCGCCGCTGGTGTAGGGCTGGAAGCGGTCGTTGGGCTCGCGCGGCAGGATGCGCACGCCCTCCTGGTCGGCCAGCGTCTTGATCAGCGACACGCGAGTGATGGCGTCGGAGTACACCAGCGCAGCCCGCGTGAGGTTCACGAGCGAGGCGATCTGGTGCGCCGTTTGGATGGCGCGCGGCTCGTATTCGAGCGAGCGGAAAGTCTGCAGCCAGGCGACCGTGCAGCCGATCAGCAGCAGAGCGAGCAGGAAGAAGGTGCGCCAGAAAAGGCTGAAGCCCAGCTTGAGGCCGGGGCGGCGGTCACGCTGCGAGCTCGCTTCGAGCGGGCTCGGCATCGTGACCTGCGCGCCGTCCTCCTGGGCAGCGCCGGGTCTAGGGGGTTGGCCGACGGCCACCTTTCAACGTGGCGTCAGGCCGTGCCGTCCGGCACGAACACGTAGCCCACGCCCCAGACGGTTTGGATGTAGCGGGGCGCAGCGGCGTCGGACTCCACGAGCTTGCGCAGGCGCGAGATCTGCACGTCCAGGCTGCGGTCGAAAGGCTCGAACTCGCGGCCGCGCGCCAGCTGCGCCAGCTTCTCGCGCGACAGCGGTTGACGCGGATGGCGCACCAGCGCCTTCAGCATCGCGAACTCGCCGGTGGTCAGCGAGAGCTCTTCGCCATCCTTCTTCAGGGTGCGCGAGCCGAGGTCGAAGGCGAACGGGCCGAAGGTGACTGTCTCGTTCTCGGTGGAGGGCGCGCCGGGCGCCTCGAGCGGCGGGCGGCGGCGCAGAACGGCGTGCACACGGGCCAGCAGTTCGCGGGGGTTGAAAGGCTTGCCGAGGTAGTCGTCGGCGCCGACTTCGAGGCCGACGATGCGGTCCACGTCCTCACCCTTGGCGGTGAGCATGATGATCGGCGTGCGGTCGTTGGCGGCACGCAGGCGGCGGCAGACGGACAGGCCGTCCTCGCCGGGCATCATCAGGTCGAGCACGATCAGGTCGACCGTGTCGCGCAACAGGATGCGGTTGAGCGCCTTGCCGTCCTCGGCCACGATCACTTCGAAGCCTTCCTGCGTCAGGTAGCGGCGCAGCAGGTCGCGGATGCGGGCGTCGTCGTCGACGATCACGATCTTGTCGGTGCGAGCGGGAACTTGAGTCATTTCTACAACGTCGAATTTGTAACAGCGCCGATTCTGAAGGCGTTGCGGTCCGGTTGAGCCGGATTTGCTTGGGGTTTGACACTAAGTTACAAAACTTGCGGACACTCGCGGTCTGGTCATTCGACGTTAGTCCGGCAGTGGCAAAGTCACGTGTACCGATGACTTTCGCCTCAATGAGACGTCCTTTCCCCGCACTGCCGCTCATCCTCGTTTTCGCCTGCGGCCCCTCGCTGGCGGTTTCCGGCGACTTCCTCCGGGTCGGCGAGGCAAGACGCAACGAAGTCCGCGACGCCGTCGCCGCCCACCGTGCCGAGCAGCGCGAGGAGAAGCGCCGCGGAGAAGCGATCGCCGGAAGGCGCCTCACGCCCGCCGAGCTGTTCGAACTGCGCCAGCAGGTACGCGGCCAATGGGCCCCGCCCGCCGCGGGTGCTTTGCTCAATTCGGCAGAATCGCAGCCGGCCGAGCGCATCGTGCCGGTGCCGCCGCCCGCGGTGGGCACTTTGCCGCTGGCGCCGCGCAGCCAGCGCCGCTGATGCGGCATCGATGCGCCTGCGGCCTGCCGCGGCAAGCCCGGCGCCTGCCTTTCCATACCAACATCGGGAGTACTTCGCCATGAAGAAAAAGATCAAACTGCTTGCGGCCTGCGTCGCCCTGGCTGCCGCCGGCAACGCGCTGGCCCAGAACGTCGTCGCGCCCGCGCCCCAGAACGTGCTGCAGCTGACGGCATCGGGCACCGTCGAAGTCCAGCAGGACATGCTGAGCATGACCCTCGTGACCACCCGCGATGCCGCCGACGCCGCCACCGTGCAGACCCAGTTGAAGGCCGCGCTCGACGCCGCGCTGTCCGAGGCGAAGAAGAACGCCCAGACCGGCCAGCTCGACGTGCGCACCGGCAACTTCAGCCTGTCGCCGCGCTACACGAAGGAAGGCAAGATCAACGGCTGGCAGGGCTCGACCGAGCTGGTGCTCGAAGGCCGCGACTTCCCGCGCATCACCCAGACGGCAGGGCGCATCACCACGCTCAACGTCGGCAATGTCGGCTTCGGCCTGAGCCGCGAGCAGAGGGCCAAGACCGAGACCGAGGCGCAGAACATCGCCATCGAGAACTTCAAGCAGAAGGCCAACGAACTGGCCAAGGGCTTCGGCTTCGGCGGCTACACGCTGCGCGAGGTGTCGGTGAACGCGAGCGACAACGGCCCGATCCGCCCGCGCATGATGGCGGTGCAGGCCAAGTCCTTCTCCTCCGCCGATTCGGCGGTGCCGGTCGAGGCCGGAAAGACTGCCGTGGTGGTGACGGTGTCGGGCTCCGTGCAGCTCAAGTAGAGCCCATATATAGCTAGAGAGGACGGTCCTCTCCGGCGGGCTACCCTCTATTGGGCAGTCCAGCCGCCGTCCATCGCCCAGGCCTGGCCACGGACCTGATCGGCAGCCGGCGAGCACAGGAAGACGGCCAGGCCGCCCAGTTGCTCGACGGTGGTGAACTGCAGCGAAGGCTGCTTTTCGCCGAGCAGGTCGTTCCGGGCCTGCGCGACGGTGATGCCTTCGCGCGCTGCGCGGTCGTCGATCTGCTTCTGCACCAGCGCAGTCAGCACCCAGCCGGGGCAGATCGCGTTGACGGTGACTCCCGTGGTCGCGGTTTCCAGCGCGACCGCCTTGGTCAGGCCGACGATGCCGTGCTTGGCCGCGACATAGGCCGACTTCTGCGCCGACGCCACCAGTCCGTGCGCCGAGGCGATGTTGATGACCCGGCCCCAGTTGGCCTCGCGCATCGCGGGGATTGCCAGCCGCGTGGTGTGGAA
This sequence comes from Variovorax sp. 22077, assembly GCF_052044195.1. Classification (NCBI taxonomy): domain Bacteria; kingdom Pseudomonadati; phylum Pseudomonadota; class Betaproteobacteria; order Burkholderiales; family Comamonadaceae; genus Variovorax; species Variovorax sp. 22077. Next base: position 59,291 of record NZ_JBQEQC010000002.1, on the reverse strand, counting down.
GGCGCTGGTGAGATTGATCGCGATGATCGCGTCCCAGCGTTCGGGCGGGAAGTCTTCCACCTTGGCGACATGCTGGATGCCGGCGTTGTTCACCAGGATGTCCACGCGGCCGAACTTCGACGCGGCGAACTTCATCATGTCCTCGATCTGCTCGGGCTTGCTCATGTCGGCGCCGTGGTACTCGGCGCGCACGCCCAGCGCCTCGACCTCGGACTTGGGCGCGGCGTAATCGCCGAAGCCGTTGAGCACGACGTCTGCGCCCTGCTGGGCGAGGGACTTGGCGATGGCGAGGCCGATGCCACTGGTGGACCCCGTAACAAGCGCGGTTTTGCCTTTGAGCATGAAGATCAATCTCCGGATGAATTAGGATGCGACGAGACAATTATCCGCACCAGGACACCTTCGTTTCCATGACCGAACCGACGCTTCATCACGTGGCGTGCGATGACGCCCAGGGCGGCCACCGCATGGCCTATTGGCAATGGGGCGACGCGGGCAGCGAACACGTCGTGGTCTGCGTGCATGGACTGACCCGGCAGGGGCGCGATTTCGACCTGCTGGCCCAGTCCATCGTGGAGCGTGCTGGCGGCGACGTGCGCGTGGTCTGCCCGGACGTGGTGGGCCGTGGGCGCAGCGACTGGCTGCGCGATCCATCTCTCTACCAGGTGCCGGTGTATGCGGCCGACATGGTCGCGCTGATCGCCCGACTGCATCGCGAGCAGCCGATCGGCACGCTCGACTACATCGGCACCAGCATGGGCGGGCTGATCGGCTTCGTGCTGGCAGGCCACAAGGAATTGCCGCTGGCGCGGCCCATCCGCCGTTTCGTCGCGAACGACGTCGGCCCGACCATCGAGCCGGTGGCGCTTCAGCGCATCGGCGCCTACGTCGGCAAGAGCGGCAGCTACGAGAGCGTGCAGGCGGCGGCCGATGCCATGTGGGCGTTGTCGACCACCTTCGGTCCGCACACGCCGCAGCAGTGGCTGGCGCTGTCGCAGCACATGGTGGTGCCTGCCTCGCAGCGCACGTCCGATGGTTCGGCGAAGGTCGAGGCACAGGACGATGAACCCGGCGAAGGCGGCCGCTGGCTGCTTCACTACGACCCGGCCATCGGCGTGGCGCTTCGTGCGATCACGCCGGAAGCCGCGGCGCAGGGCGGTGCGATCATGTGGAGCCTGTACGACGCCATCGAGGCGCGCACGCTTCTCACCCGCGGTGCCGAATCGGACCTCCTGTCGCGCGACACGGCCGTGGCCATGACGCAGCGCGGACCGCACGCCACGCTGGTCGAGTTCGAAGGCGTGGGCCATGCGCCGACCTTCGTCGATCCCGCTCAGATAGCAGTCGTCACCAGGTTCCTTTTCGACTGATCCGCAGCCGATTGACTGATTTGAGCAAGTGAGTGAGCGAAGCGTGAAGCGCGATTCATCGAGTCTGCAGACGGCAACCGCGTCAGAGGCGGTCATGGTCGATTACCCGCTGTCCGCGGCGACGGCAGAGCGCACGCCGGTGATGGAGAACATGCTGGCCCGCGCGCGCGCCTTCGCCGAGCCGCTGATCGCCGACGAGAAGCTCGATACAGGAGAGAACACGCTCGCGCACGCCGACGCGGTGGCTGCCATCGTTGCGAAGATGGGCGGCTCCGAGGCGATGCAGGCGGCGAGCTACCTGGTCTATTCGTGCCAGCACCTGAACCGTCCGCAGGAGGTGATCGCCAAGGTGTTCGGCGACAACTTCGCCTCTCTCGCCGTCGAGACGACCAAGCTGGTACGCGTGCAGGAGCAGGCCCGCTCGGCCTCGCAGGGGCATCACATCGAGGGCGCCGGCGCGCAGACCGAGAACGTGCGCAAGATGCTGCTTGCGTTCTCGCGCGACCTGCGCGTCGTGATGCTGCGGCTGGCTTCGCGCCTGCAGACCCTGCGCCATGCGGCCGCAAGCAAGCAGCCAGCCCCCGAGGGGGTCGCGCGCGAGTCGCTGCAGGTCTTCGCGCCGCTGGCCAACCGGCTGGGCATCTGGCAGGTGAAGTGGGAGATCGAGGATCTTTCGTTCCGCTTCCTCGAGCCCGAGACCTACAAGCTGATCGCACGGCTTCTTGACGAGAAGCGCGTCGAGCGCGAGGGTTACGTGGAGCAACTGCGCTCCAAGCTGGAGCGCGAGCTGCAGACCGAGGGCATCAAGGCCGCGGTGCAGGGGCGGCCCAAGAACATCTACAGCATCGTGAAGAAGATGCGCGGCAAGTCGCTCGACTTCGCGCAGGTCTTCGACATCCTCGCGCTGCGCGTGGTGGTGCCCGACGTGAAGGACTGCTATGCGGCGCTGGCCTGGGTGCACTCGCACTTCCAGCCCATCGACGAGGAGTTCGACGACTACATCGCGCGCCCCAAGCCCAATGGCTACCAGTCGCTGCACACGGTGGTGCGCGAGCTGGTCGATGGCAAGGCCGGCAAGCCGATCGAGATCCAGATCCGCACAGAAGAGATGCACGACCACGCCGAGCATGGCGTGGCTGCGCACTGGGCCTACAAGGAAGCGGGCCACAAGGGCTACGCGGGCGTGTGGGCCAGCGGTGAGTACGACGCGAAGATCGCGGTGCTTCGGCAACTGCTCGCGTGGGAGCGCGATCTTTCGGGCGGCCTGCAGGGGCAGGGCCTGTTCGACGACCGCATCTACGTGCTGACGCCCGATGCGGCGATCGTCGAGTTGCCTCAAGGGGCGACGCCGGTCGACTTTGCCTATACCGTGCACACGACGCTGGGGCATCGCTGCAGAGGGGCTCGCGTCGATGGCGCGATGGTTCCGCTGAACACGCCGCTGTCGAACGGACAGACGGTCGAGATCATCGCGGCCAAGGAGGGCGGCCCTTCGCGCGACTGGCTGAACGCGGAGCTCGGTTATCTCGCCAGCAACCGTGCGCGCGCGAAGGTGCGTGCATGGTTCAACGCGCAGATCACGCACGAGACCGTGGCGCGTGGACGCGAGGCCGTCGAGAAGCTGCTGCAGCGCGAAGGCAAGACCGCGGTGCGGCTCGAGGATCTTGCCTCGCAGCTCGGCTTCAAGTCGGCAGACCATCTGTTCGAAGTCGTCGGCAAGGACGAGTTCTCCCTGCGCAACATCGAGACGCTGCTGCGTCCGCCCGAACCCGCACAGGGCCCCGACGACGGCGTACTCATCAAGAAGGCACGCGGCAGCGAGAAGTCGGGCAAGGGCGGCGTGCTCGTGGTGGGCGTGTCTTCGCTGATGACGCAACTGGCCAAGTGCTGCAAGCCGGCGCCGCCCGATGCGATCCGCGGCTTCGTCACGCGCGGCCATGGCGTCAGCGTGCATCGCAGCGATTGCAGCAACTTCCGCACGATGGCCGCGAAAGATGGCGAACGCGTCATCGACGTGGAGTGGGGCGTTGCGAAGAAGGGCGCCGAGGCGCCTGTGTATGCGGTCGACGTGGCTGTCGAAGCGGCCGACCGCCAGGGCCTCCTGCGCGATATCTCGGATGTCTTCGCGCGCGAGAAGATGAACGTGATCGGCGTGCAGACGCAGTCGATCAAGGGCACTGCGTGGATGACGTTCACCGTGGAAATCGCAGATGCAGCGCGCCTCACGCAGGTTCTCGGACTGGTCACTGCAGTTATTGGTGTGCGATCTGCACGTCGTCGCTGAAAAACGCGATTTCTCCTGCTACAATAACTGCTTCTCGGACACATCCTTAGGCGCGTAGCTCAGCTGGTTAGAGCACCACCTTGACATGGTGGGGGTCGTTGGTTCGAGTCCAATCGCGCCTACCAATTTCTGTTTCAACCCCGGCCAACCACCGGGTCAATTGAACAGAGCATCCACCGGGTTCTCCGGTGTGTATATCGCCCCTTGTGATGATGCAGGCAAAGACCTTGGCCACGTACTTGTGCTACCTTGGTTGCTCTGCAACTTCATTCCATTTTTCTTGATAAGCGATTCGATGAATACGCGGTCGAACATGGCTGATCGGACTCATGCCGACAAGCGCCTGGCCGCATTGCTGAAGCAGGCTCCCATCGAGTTTGCGCGTGCCGTCTACGGCATCAACGACTACGCGAGCGGGCGCACCGACACGATGGCTGCCCGGGAAGTGGCGCGTGCGCACCGCCAGGGCATGCCCCTGACGGAAGAGCGTGCCGAGCAGCGTGCGCGGGCCTATCTGCCTACCGTCGGACAGGAGCACTGTCCGCGCTGCTGGGTGGTCTATGGCCACAAGACGCCGCTGCGATTCCGCGAAGCCGAGGGAGAGAGGCCCGAGGTTGCCGCCTGCAATGTGTGCGGCGCCGAATACGCGACCTCATCCGATTGAGGCAAGTGCCCGGTCCGGTCAGGGTAAACCTTGTCGCGGCGCAGCAAAACCGCTCCCTAGAATCATCCGACGACATGGGCGTCCATGTGAAGGAGTCCGCAGTGCAGAGCAAGAAGTCCGGGGTCAAGCCGGTACAGCGTGTGATCAAGAAGTACCCGAACCGAAGGCTCTACGACACCGAGACATCCACGTACATTACGCTGACCGAGGTGAAGCAGCTGGTCATCCAGAATGCCCAGTTCGTGGTGCGTGATGCCAAGACCGGCGACGACCTCACGCGCAGCATCCTGCTGCAGATCATTCTCGAAGAAGAAGCGGGCGGCGCGCCGATGTTCACCGAGCAGGTGCTGGCCAACATCATCCGCTTCTACGGTCAGGCCATGCAGGGCTACATGGGGCCGTACCTCGAGAAGAACATCCAGGCCATGACCGAGGTGCAGGCGCAGCTCGCCGAAAAGGCCGAGGGCCTGACCCCCGAGATGTGGGCCCGCTTCATGACCATGCAGTCGCCGATGCTGCAGGGGCTGATGGGCAGCTACGTCGAGCAATCGAAGAACGTCTTCCTTCAGATGCAGGAGCAGATGCAGAAGAACACCGAGCAGGTGCTGGGGGCCTTTGGCATCAAGCGTTCCTGACCTGCGGCAGGTGCCCGCAAGCGGTGGTTGCCCCGCCGTCTCCGATAGCTGGGACAATAGAGGCATATGAGCGAAGTTGCCTCCCCCGAACGCATGGCCACGCCGACCGCCCCCAAGGTCGGCTTCGTGAGCCTGGGCTGCCCCAAGGCCCTGACCGATTCCGAACTGATCCTGACCCAGCTGAGTGCCGAGGGTTATCAAACTGCCAAGACTTTCGAAGGCGCCGATCTGGTGATCGTCAACACCTGCGGCTTCATCGACGACGCCGTGAAGGAGAGCCTCGACACGATCGGCGAGGCGCTGGCCGAGAACGGCCGCGTGATCGTCACCGGTTGCCTCGGCGCCAAGACCGGCGACCAGGGCGGCAATCTGGTGCGCCAGATGCATCCGAGCGTGCTGGCCGTGACCGGTCCGCACGCCACGCAGGAGGTGATGGATGCGGTGCATGCCAATCTGCCGAAGCCGCACGATCCTTTCATCGACCTGGTGCCGAATACCTTCGGGGTCGCCGGCCTGAAGCTGACGCCGAGGCACTATGCGTACCTGAAGATCAGCGAGGGCTGCAACCATCGCTGCACCTTCTGCATCATTCCATCGATGCGCGGCGACCTCGTGTCGCGGCCTGTGGGCGATGTGCTGAGCGAGGCCAAGGCCTTGTTCGAAGGCGGCGTAAAAGAACTGCTGGTGATCAGCCAGGACACTTCGGCCTATGGGGTCGACGTGAAGTACCGGACCGGTTTCTGGGACGGCAAGCCCGTGAAGACGCGCATGCTTGAACTGGTGCGCACGCTTGGTGAAATCGCCGAGCCGTACGGCGCCTGGGTTCGACTGCACTACGTGTACCCGTACCCCAGCGTCGACGAGATCATTCCGCTGATGGCGAGCGGCCAAGTGCTGCCGTACCTCGACGTGCCCTTGCAGCACAGCCATCCTGATGTGCTCAAGCGCATGAAGCGCCCGGCCAGCGGCGAGAAGAACCTGGAGCGACTGGCGCGCTGGCGCGAGGTGTGCCCCGAGCTCGTCATCCGCAGTACCTTCATCGCGGGCTTTCCTGGCGAGACGGAGCAGGAGTTCGAGCACCTGCTCGATTTCATCCGCGAAGCCGAGATCGACCGCGCCGGCTGCTTTGCCTACAGCCCCGTCGAAGGCGCCACCGCCAATGACATCCCCGGCATGCTGCCGGAGGCCGAGCGCGAGGCGCGCCGTGCGCGCTTCATGGAGGTGGCCGAGGCCGTGTCGATCGCCAAGCTGCAAAGGCGCATCGGCTCGACGATGCAGGTGCTGGTCGATTCGGCGCCCGCCCTGGGTCGCAAGGGCGGGGTGGGGCGTACGTACGCAGATGCGCCGGAGATCGACGGCACGGTCCGTCTGCTGCCGCCCGAGAAGATCAGCAAGACGCTGAAGGTGGGTGAGTTCACCCGCGCGCGCATCGTGGGTGCAGAGGGCCACGACCTGATCGCGCTGCCCGTTTGATGCGGATCCGATCGACCATGAAAAAAGCCACCGGAGACCGGTGGCTTGTTTCGGATGACCTGGCGGGGGTCAATTTGGATCTGGTGCCCAGAAGAGGACTCGAACCTCCACGATGTTACTCGCTAGTACCTGAAACTAGTGCGTCTACCAATTCCGCCATCTGGGCCCACGTAGTTGCAGAAGCAACTACGTTTTGAATTTCAGGAAAGAAGGAGATCATATCAAAAATAATGTCACTTCCAGCGGCCTGCTGGATGAAATCGAAGGAACTGTTCAAGGACATCGCGACGGGCACGGCTTCGTGCAGCGCGACGATGGCGAAGCGGACATCTATCTGCCCCCGAACGAAATGCGCGCGGTGCTGCACAAGGACCGCGTCAAGGCGCGCATCGTGCGCCAGGACCGCCGCGGACGTCCCGAAGGGCGCGTGGTGGAGATCGTCGAACGCCCTGAGCAGCCCATCATTGGCCGCCTGTTGCACGAAGGCGGCATCTGGCTCGTCGCACCGGAAGACAAGCGCTACGGCCAGGACGTCCTGATTCCCAAGGGAGCGACCGGTCCTGCGAAGGTGGGGCAGGTCGTAGTCGTGCAGCTCACCGAACCGCCGGCCCTTTTCGGCCAGCCCGTGGGCCGCGTGAAGGAGGTGCTGGGCGAGATCGACGACCCCGGCATGGAGATCGAGATTGCCGTGCGCAAGTACGGCGTGCCGCATGAATTTTCCGCGGAGTGCCTGGCCGCGGCCAAGGCACTGCCCGAGAAGGTCCGCCCGGCCGACAAGAAAGGCCGCGTCGACCTCACCGACGTCCCGCTCGTCACCATCGACGGTGAAGACGCGCGTGACTTCGACGACGCCGTCTATTGCGAGCCCGCGAAGGTGGGCCGCGGCAAGGGCTGGCGCCTGCTGGTTGCCATTGCCGATGTCAGCGCCTATGTGCAGACCGGCTCGCCCATCGACATCGACGCCTACGACCGCGCCACCAGCGTCTACTTCCCGCGCCGGGTGATCCCGATGCTGCCCGAGAAGCTGTCGAACGGCCTGTGCTCGCTCAATCCCGAAGTCGAGCGCCTGTGCATGGTGTGCGACATGCTGGTCGATGCCGACGGCGAGATCTACGCCTACCAGTTCTATCCGGCAGTGATGTTCAGCCACGCGCGCTTCACGTACACCGAGGTGGCTGCGATCCTCGGCAACACCCGCGGCCCCGAGGCTGCGAAGCGCAAGGAACGCGTCAAGGACCTGCTGAACCTCGCCGACGTCTACAAGGCGCTGCTCAAGCAGCGCGGCAAGCGCGGCGCCGTCGACTTCGAGACCACCGAGACCCAGATCATCTGCGACGACGCCGGCCGCATCGAGAAGATCGTGCCGCGCACGCGCAACGAGGCGCACCGCCTGATCGAGGAGGCGATGCTCGCCGCTAACGTCTGCAGCGCCGATTTCATCGCCCAGGGCAAGCACCCTGGCCTGTACCGCGTGCACGAAGGCCCCACGCCCGAGAAGAAGGAAATCCTTCGCGGCTACCTGAAAGCGATGGGCGTGGGCCTGAGCATCACCGATGAGCCGAGGCCGGGCGAGTTCCAGGCGATCGCCGAAGCAACCAAGGACCGCCCCGACGCGCAGCAGATCCACACCATGCTGCTGCGCTCGATGCAGCAGGCGATCTACACGCCGATCAACAGCGGCCACTTCGGCCTGGCCTACGAGGCCTACACGCACTTCACCAGTCCGATCCGGCGTTATCCCGACCTGCTGGTGCACCGCGTGATCAAGGCGATCCTCGGCAACACGCGCTACCAGCTGCCGATGCTGCCGACCCCTGGCGAGGCACACGCCAAGCTGGCCAAGCGCCTCGCGTCTCGCGTGAAGGCGCCGACGGCCAAGCCTCAGAAGGCCACCGTCGCGCCCAGCAAGGAAGTTTTGGCATGGGAGGCCGCGGGCCTGCACTGCAGCGCCAACGAGCGCCGTGCCGACGAGGCCAGCCGCGACGTCGAGGCATGGCTCAAGTGCAAGTACATGCGCGAACACCTCGGCGAGGAGTACGGCGGGGTGGTTACTGCGGCCACCACCTTCGGCATCTTCGTCACGCTCGACGCGATGTACGTCGAGGGCCTGGTGCACATCACCGAGCTCGGCGGCGAGTACTTCAAGTTCGACGAGATGCGCCAGGAGCTGCGCGGCGAGCGCACCGGCATCCGCTACGCCATCGGCACGCGGGTGCGGGTGCAGGTGAGCCGCGTCGACCTGGACGGCCGCAAGATCGACTTCCGCCTCGTTCGCGAAGGCGAGGAGCTGACGACGCGGGCGATGAAGGACAAGGGTGCGGCATCATCGGGTGTGCCCGTGAAGGCCTCGGCCAAGCGCAGCACGCGCAACAAGGCGGAAGCCGGCAATGCCGAGCCCCGCGGCGAGCGGCCGACTTCGGCCACGGCCGGTGCGCAGTCGGCGATGCAGGCCTTCAAGTCGGCGGTGAAGAAAGCCGCCAGCAAGATGAAGGGCAAGGGGCGCAAGCCGCGCCGCTGACCGGCCTCGCATCGCCATGATCTAAACGAACGAACCATCGACAACCGAGAAGAAAGAGACAGACAGCATGAGCGCTGAAGACAACAAGGGCCGTATCGCCATCGTCACGGGTGCCGGCTCCGGCATCGGCCGTGCAGCCGCGCTGGCGCTGCTGGCCGACGGCTGGAGCGTGGCGCTCGCAGGCCGTCGCCTGGAGCCGCTGGAGCAGGTGGCGGAAGAATCGGGCGCCGGCGCGCGCGCCTTCGCGGTGCCCACCGACGTGTCGAACGCAGCCTCGGTGCAGGCCTTGTTCGCCGCGACGGTCGAGCGCTTCGGCCGCGTCGACCTGCTGTTCAACAACGCCGGCGTGGGCAACCCGCCGGGGCCGTTCGAGGACTGGACACCCGAGCAGTGGCAGGGCGTGGTCGACATCAACCTGACCGGCATGTTCTTCTGCATCCAGCAGGCCTTCCGCACGATGAAGGCTCAGACGCCGATGGGCGGCCGCATCATCAACAACGGCTCGATTTCGGCCACGGCGCCGCGCCCGAACTCGGCCGCGTACACCGCGACCAAGCACGCGGTCGAAGGACTGACCAAGACCGCGTCACTCGACGGCCGCAAGTACGACATCGCGGTGGGCCAGATCGACGTGGGCAACGCCATGACCGAGCTGGCCGCGCGCATGGCCAAGGGCGTGCCGCAGGCCAACGGAGAGCTCGCGATCGAACCGCTGATCGACGTCAAGATCGTCGGCCAGTCGGTGCTCTACATGGCGAACCTGCCGCTGGAAGCCAACGTGCTGTTCCACACCGTCATGGCGACGAAGATGCCCTTCGTCGGTCGCGGCTAGGGTCTTTCAGTCGGATGCGCGGCGGGCCAGCGCGCCGGCAGTGAGCGGGGCCGCATCGGCCGGCCAGGTGTCGGCGATGTGGCCGTGCTGCCAGACGGATTCGCGTGCCGCTTCGAACGCTGGGCGGCCCGCCGCCAGCGCTGCGCCGATCATTCCGGCCAGCACGTCGCCGGTGCCCGCGGTTGCGAGCCGGGCGTTGCCGGTCAGGTTGATGACGGGCGTCGGTTGGCCGGCGCCGGCGATGACGGTGCCTGATCCCTTGAGCACGGCAACGACGCCGAAGCGCGCCGCGAGTTCTCGCGCCGCGGCCATCCGGTCGCCCTGGACTTCCCCGACCGATCTGCCCAGCAGGCGCGCCGCTTCCAGCGGATGCGGCGTGATCACCGTTGGCGATCCAATTTTTCCGCGCGATGCCAGCTGGGCTTGCAGTGTGTTGTCGGTTGCGATGGCATTGAGCGCATCTGCATCGAGCACCAGCGCGGCCGCCGTCGAGAGCACACGTGGCAGAAGTTCGCGCACGGCTTCTGCTCCGCCGCAGCCGCAGACGGCCGTCATGTTCGAGAGATCGAGCGTTCGTGCATCGCGCAGCATCAGTTCGGGCTGCGCGGTATCGACGGGCGCTGCGCTCGGATCGAGCAGCCCGACGAACACGCGGCCGGCGCCCCCATGCAGAGCCGCCGAGCCGGCCAGCAACGCCGCGCCTGCCATGCCGGAGGCGCCTCCGATCACCGCGACGTCGCCATAGCTGCCCTTGTGCGAGGCATGCTCGCGAGGCTGCGCATCGGGCGCTCCGGCGATGCGCGCCACGGGGTGGTCCCTGAAGGCGCCGCAACCCAGATCGTCGAACCAGACCGTGCCCGCCGCGTCGCGGCCTTGCGCCGTGAACAGGCCGGGCTTGAGCGTGAGGAAGGTGATGCAGCTGCGGGCGGCTGCCCGTGCGTGACCGGCGCCCCGAGGCAGCGTGCCGGTATCCGCATTCAGCCCGGAGGGCACGTCGACGCACAGCACGGGTTGGCCGCTGGCGTGCATCTGCTCGAGCCAATCGGCCATCGTGCCGTCGGGCGGACGCGCCGAGCCGATGCCGAGCAATGCGTCGATCGCGAGTTCAAAGGCCGAAGGCGGCGTCGTGGCAAAGGTGACGCCTGCATCGCGGGCCCGCTGCAGCGATGCCTTGGCGTCCGGCGGCAGCCTGCCTTCATCGCCGAGGAAGGTGACGACCGGGAAGAAGCCCCGGTGACGCAACTGCGCAGCAGCTTCGAAGCCGTCCCCGCCGTTGTTGCCTGGTCCGCAAGCCACCCAGATCGTGCGCGCATGCGGCGCGATCGCCATCGCGAGCCGCGCCACCGCGAGGCCCGCGCGCTGCATCAGCGTGTGGGCGGGCAGGGCGGCCGACGCTGCCTGCTCGATGCGGCGAGTTGCAGCGATGTCGAACAGATCGGCAGCAGTGGCGGAGGTGATGCGTTGCATCGACGCATTGTGCCGCCGGCCTGCCAGCGGCTTGCCTGCCTATGATCCGGGGATGAATTTCAAGGGCGCCGGTTGGCTGCTTGTTCTGCTCGTCGCGGCGCTGGTGTCGTTCCTCGCCGCGACGCTGGCGTGGATCGCCGGATTCGCGTGGGTTCTCGGCCTGCTGTGCATTGTGTGGGGCGTCTTCCTGCTGGCCGAGTTCAGGCGATGGATTCCGCTGCGGGACGTGGCCTGGGCCGCCAATGTCGGTTTCGGCATCAGCGTGGTCCGCTGGTTCGACCTGCCGGCCGAAGCGACTTCCGGGCTGGAGCGCCTGGCACTCCTGGGGGCTGCCGGCTTGTGCCTGGTCTTCTTCGGGTTTGTCTGCCCCGGATTGCTGGGCTGGATGGCCGGCAGGTTCCGGCCTCCTCCGGAGCCGGAGCTTCCCGTCGAAAAGCCGGCAAGCCCGGAGGCCTTGCGTCGATGGGGGCCTAGAGACTGAGCCGTTCGACCCCGAGTCCTTCGAGGTCGATGCCCGGCTCGCGCCCTGCGATCAGGTCGCCCAGCACGCGCGCGCTGCCGCACGAGAGTGCCCAGCCGCTCGATCCGTGCCCGAGGTTGAGCCAGACGCCGGGAATGCCGCTGGCACCCAGCACCGGCGGACCGTCGGGCAGCATCGGCCGGGCGCCTTTCCACTGCTGGATGCCCGACTGCAGCGTCGCGGCACCCGGAAACCAGTCGTGCAGCACCTTGTATAGCGTTTGCACCGCGGCGGGATTCATCGTCTCCAGCGAGCCGCCGATCTCCGCGCTGCCGGCCACGCGCACCCGCTGGCCCAGCCGGGAGATCGCGACCTTGAAGCGCTCGTCCATCACCGCGCTGCGCGGCGCATTGAGCGGCTCGCGGATCGGCGCGCTGACGGAATGGCCGTAGACCGGCGCCATCGGAATCCGCAGGCCCAGGGGCCGCAGCAGCGCGGCCGATTCCAGGCCGGCGCAGACCACCACGGCGTCGTAGCGGACCGGGTCCGAGCCGCTGGCGAGCGAGAGAGAGGTGGGCGCTGCGCGGCTTAGCGGCGCGATGTCGCAGTTGAAATGGAACTGGGCGCCGAAGGATTCGGCCTCCCACTTGAGCAGCAGTGCGAACTGGCGGCAGTTGGCCACTTCGTCCTCGGGCAGATGGATGGCGCCTGCCAGCGGGGTATCGGGGTTCAGGGCGGGTTCGATCAGCCGGGCCTCGTCGGCGTCGACTTCCTTGAAGACGCTGCCGGCCGCGCGCAGCACGTCGAGCCCGGGCTGCACCAGCTTCTTCTCGCGCTTGGAGCGCAGCAGCACCAGGTAGCCGTCGCTGCGCTCGTAGCTGAGTTCGCGCGCCTCGGTCACCTCGTGCAGCCGGTTGCGGCTGTAGAAGGCAAGACGCTGCATGCGGGCGCGGTTGGCGAGGTAGGTGTCGAGCTTGCAGGCCTTCTGCCAGCGGGAGAGCCAGCCGAGGTCGCGCGAGCCCAGGGGCCAGCGCAGCTTGATGGCGCCGTGCGAAGAGAGCAGGGAGCGCAGCACCTTGCCGCGCATGCCGGGACCGGCCCACGGCGTGACGTATCCGGGAGCGACCACGCCGGCATTGGCGAAGCTGGCTTCCTCGGCGGCGGCGCCTCGGCGCTCGAACACGGTCACTTCATGGCCGTCGGAAACCAGTTCCCAGGCGGTGGTGACGCCGATGATGCCGGCGCCCACGATCGCGATTTTCATTGAATGTTCAGGATGAGAGAGATGGCCGGCGCCAGCGGAGCGGACGCCGTCGGCCGCTATTCTTGCAGTGCGCGTTCGGTCTGGAGCGCCACCGCAAGGACGGCGTCGTCGTGCAGCGCGGCATGCCACAGCATCAGGCCCACCGGCAATTCACCGGGGACGTGGCAGGGCAGAGAGATGGCGCACCCGTCGAGCATGTTGATGACTGACGGGTTGCGCAGCAGCAGCGCATTGACGCGGAAGAATTCTTCGTCGCGCTCGGCGCCCGGCGCCACGCTGGCGATGGGCGGCGCGGTGATCGGCACGGTCGGCGACAGCACGGCGTCGAATGGTGCGAGCGCGGCTTCGACACGGCCGATCCAGTCGCGTCGTGCGTTGATCAGGTCGATGTACTCGTGCGCCTTCATCGTCGCGCCGCGCAGGATGCGCTGGGCCACGCGCGGGTCGTAGCCGGCGCCGCTGCGTTCCAGCAGCAGGCGATGCCAGGCGTAGGCCTCGGCAGCCGAGAAGCCGCCGGTGGCATTGATGGCGCCGAGTTCGGCGAGCTCGGGCAGTTCGATCTCCACGATGCGGGCGCCGGCGGCACGCAGAGCCTTCAGCGAGCGCTCGAAGGCGGTGGCGACGGCGGGCTCGATGCCATCGAAGAACAGGTTCTTCACCACGGCCAGCCTGTAGGCGGAGAGCGGGGCGTTGCCGGCGGTCACGCGCCGGGCGGCGAGGATCTCGTGCGCGGTGATGGCATCGCGCACCGATCGGGTCATGGCGCAGGCGGTGTCCAGGGTGGTCGACAGCGGCAGGGCGCCGGCGGTGGGCGTCAGCCGGGCCGTGTTCTTGAAGCCGACGATGCCGTTGAGTGCCGCGGGAATGCGGATCGAGCCGCCGGTGTCGGAGCCCAGCCCGATGAAGGCGGCCCCACTCGCCACCGAGATCGCCGCCCCGGACGAGGAACCGCCCGGAATGCGCGGCACCGCGGCGTCGCTGACGTTGGCCGGCGTTCCATGGTGTGGATTGACGCCGACGCCAGAGAAGGCGAACTCCGTCATGTTGGTCCGGCCCGTCAGCACGCCACCGGCGGCGCGCAGCCGAGCAACGGCAGGAGCATCGGCCTTTGCGGCCGGGGCGTGGGCGAGGACGGCGGAGCCGGCAGGGGTGGCCTGGCCCTCGACGTCGAAAAGGTCTTTTGCCGTGAAGGCGAGCCCGGCCAGGCGGCTCGCCGGGTCGCAGGCCTGGGCCGAACCCAGGGCCTCGTCGAACATCGTCCGGGTGAAGGCGTGGGTGCAGGCGGCGGACCTGGAGATGTCGAGCGCGCGCTCCATTTCGGTGCGGGCGTCGGTGCCACCTGCCAGAAGGTCGAGACGGGTGGCGTGGAGGTCGTTCATGGGAGCTGCAGGGTGCCGCCGGGGCGGTTCAGGTTCAGGGGAGGGGCGACGCCCGTGCTATACTCTTTGGGTTTCGCTGGCCGGGCAACGGCTTTCATTGCTCCCAGCCAGACACATCCGCAAACCGGCCCAATCAAGGTGTTGTGACTCGATTCGAAGAGCGCAAAACGGGCTGGATTTTAGACCCAACCTTTGGAGTAATTTCAATGTCCACGACCATGCGCGAAATGCTGGAGGCAGGTGTCCATTTCGGTCACCAAACCCGCTTCTGGAACCCCAAGATGGCCCCGTACATCTTCGGCCATCGCAACAAGATCCACATCATCAACCTGGAAAAGTCGCTCCCGATGTTCCAGGAGGCGATGAAGTACGCCAAGCAGCTCACCGCCAACCGCGGCACCATCCTGATGGTCGGTACCAAGCGCCAGGCCCGTGACATCGTGGCGACCGAAGCCCGCCGTGCCGGCGTGCCGTACGTCGACACCCGCTGGCTGGGTGGCATGCTGACCAACTTCAAGACGGTCAAGACCTCGATCAAGCGCCTGAAGGACATGAAGGCCCAGCAGGAAGCCGGCCTCGACAACCTGAGCAAGAAAGAGCAGCTCACGTTCACGCGTGAAATCGAGAAGCTCGAGAAGGACATCGGCGGCATCCAGGACATGAGCGCCCTGCCTGACGCCATCTTCGTGATCGACGTGGGCTTCCACAAGATCGCCGTGGCTGAAGCCAAGAAGCTGGGCATCCCGCTGATCGGCGTGGTGGACTCCAACCACTCGCCCGAAGGCATCGACTACGTGATCCCCGGCAACGACGACTCGTCGAAGGCTGTCACGCTGTACGCCCGCGGTATCGCCGACGCGATCATCGAAGGCCGCAACAGCGCCACCGGCGACGTGGTGAAGGCCATCGCCGAAGGCAATGACGAATTCGTCGAAGTCGAAGAGGGTGCCTCGGCCTGATTGGCGCGCCCGCGAGCCTGAAGAAGGGGCTTTGGTGCCCCTTTTTTTTAACCTGATTTTTGAATTCACGGAGATACAAAATGGCTGCAATCACCGCAAGCATGGTCGGCGAACTGCGCGCGAAGACCGACGCGCCGATGATGGAGTGCAAGAAGGCCCTGACCGAGGCCGACGGCAACATGGAAAAGGCAGAAGAGCTGCTGCGCATCAAGCTCGGCAACAAGGCTGGCAAGGCTTCGAGCCGCATCACCGCCGAAGGCGTGGTGGCCGCATACGCTGCCGGTGACGCCGGCGCGATGATCGAAGTCAACTGCGAAACCGACTTCGTCTCGAAGAACGACAGCTTCCTGGCCCTGGTCAACGCCGCCGCCAAGCTCATCGCCGAGAAGAATCCCGCCGACATCGCTGCACTCGGTGCACTGCCCTACGAGCAGGACGGCTTCGGCCCCACGCTCGAGGACGTGCGCAAGGGCCTGATCGGCAAGATCGGCGAGAACATGACCTTCCGCCGCTTCAAGCGCTTCGCCGGCAACGGCAAGCTGGCTTCGTACCTGCACGGCACGCGCATCGGCGTGATGGTCGAGTTCGAAGGTGACGACACTGCCGCCAAGGACGTCGCGATGCACATCGCCGCCATGAAGCCCGTGTCGATCGCTGCTTCGGACGTGCCTGCCGAGCTGATCGAGAAGGAACGCGCCATTGCTGCCGGCAAGGCGGAAGAAGACCGCAAGGCCGCCGAAGCAGAAGGCAAGAAGCCCCAGCCGGCCGACATCGTCGCCAAGCGCATCGAAGGTGGCGTGCAGAAGTTCCTGAAGGAAGTCTCGCTGCACAACCAGCCTTTCGTGAAGAACGACAAGCAGACCGTCGAGCAGATGCTCAAGGCCGCCAACACCACGATCAAGGGCTTCACCCTGTACGTGGTCGGCGAAGGCATTGAGAAGAAAGTTGACGACTTCGCTGCAGAGGTCGCCGCTCAAGTCGCCGCAGCCAAGGCTGCCGCCTAAGCCTTTATGGCTCCAGCGACGGTGCGTTCGCGCGCACCGTCGTTTTTTCATCGTCACGTTTTACACTCGTCCCGCCCAACCAAAGGAAATTGCCCATGTCTGATGCCCGTCCAGCCCACAAGCGAATCTTGTTGAAGCTGTCGGGAGAGGCGTTGATGGGTGACGATGCCTTCGGCATCAACCGCGCGACCATCGTGCGCATGGTGCAGGAGGTGGCCGAGGTCGTGAACATGGGCGTCCAGGTGGCGGTCGTGATCGGCGGCGGCAACATCTTCCGCGGCGTCGCAGGCGGTTCGGTCGGCATGGATCGAGCCACGGCCGACTACATGGGCATGCTGGCCACGGTCATGAATTCGCTGGCCCTGGCCGACGCGATGGACAAGCAGGGCCTCGTGGCCCGCGTGATGTCCGCGATCGCGATCGAGCAGGTGGTCGAGCCCTATGTGCGCCCCAAGGCGCTGCAGTACCTCGAAGAGGGCAAGGTCGTGGTGTTCGCGGCCGGTACGGGCAACCCGTTCTTCACCACCGACACGGCCGCTGCGCTGCGCGGCGCCGAGATCGGCGCCGAGCTGGTGCTCAAGGCGACCAAGGTCGACGGCGTCTACACCGCCGACCCCAAGACCAACCCCGACGCAACCCGCTACGCCACGCTGACCTTCGACGAGGCGATTGCGCAGAACCTCGGCATCATGGACGCCACGGCCTTTGCGCTGTGCCGCGACCAGAAGCTGCCGATCAAGGTGTTCTCGATTTTCAAGAATGGCGCGCTCAAGCGCGTCGTCATGGGCGAGGACGAAGGCACGCTGGTGCATGCCTAGGAGTATTTGAGATGACCATTGCAGACATCCGCAGTGCGACCGACGCGAAGATGAACCAGTCGATCGCCGCATTCCAGAACAACCTCACCAAGATCCGTACGGGCCGTGCCAATTCGGCGCTGCTCGACTCGATCCACGTGGAGTACTACGGCTCCCAGGTGCCCCTGAGCCAGGTTGCCAACGTGTCGGTGCTCGATTCGCGCACCCTCAGCGTGCAGCCGTGGGAAAAGGGCATGGGCGCCAAGATCGAGAAGGCCATTCGCGAAAGCGACCTGGGCCTCAACCCTGCCTCGATGGGCGACCTGATCCGCGTGCCGCTGCCCGCCATGAGCGAAGAGCGCCGCAAGGAAATGACCAAGCTGGTCCGCAACGAAGGCGAGAGCGCCAAGATCGCCACGCGCAACCTGCGCCGCGATGCGAACGAGGCGGTCAAGAAGCTGGTCAAGGAAAAGCTGGCCTCCGAGGACGAGCAGAAGCGCGCCGAAGCCGAGATCCAGAAGGTCACCGACCGCCATATCGCGGAAATCGACCGCCTGGTCGCGGCCAAGGAAGCGGAGATCATGGCCGTTTGAGGCCTGCCATGGCCTCGTCGGCGCCGCGCATTCCCCACCACGTTGCCATCGTCATGGACGGCAACGGCCGCTGGGCGACGCGGCGCTTTCTTCCCCGTATCGCAGGGCACAAGCAGGGCGTCGAATCGCTGCGCCGCTGCGTCAAGGCCTGCGCCGAGCGCGGCGTGGGTGTGCTCACCGTGTTCGCGTTTTCTTCCGAGAACTGGAATCGTCCTGTCGAGGAGGTTTCCGGGCTCATGGAGCTGATGGTCGGCGCGCTCGCCCGCGAAGTGCCCAAGCTCAGCGCCGACGGCGTGCAGCTGCATTTCGTCGGCGAACGCGCAGGCCTGTCGCCCAAGATGGTGAACGGCCTGCTCGAGGCCGAAGCCGCCACGGCGCACAACACGCGGCTCGTGCTCAACGTCTGCTTCAACTACGGCGGCCGGTGGGACATCGCGCAGGCTGCCGCCAAGCTCGCTGCGAAGGGCGAGCCGATCACGGAACTCAGCCTCGATCGCGCCATGGCGCTGGCCCATGTGCCCGATCCCGACCTGTTCATCCGCACCGGCGGAGAGCAGCGTCTTTCCAATTTCCTGCTCTGGCAGAGCGCCTACGCCGAGCTTTTCTTCAGCGACAAGCTGTGGCCCGAATTCGACGAGGCCGCGCTCGACGAGGCCATCGCGGCCTTCCAGGGGCGCGAACGGCGCTTCGGCCAGACCTCGGCGCAAGTCTCTTCCACCGCCGAGGCCTGACGGCCCGGCAGCCTCCGCATGCTCAAGCAACGAATCATCACGGCGATCGTGCTTCTCGCGATCCTGCTGCCGGCGCTGTTCTATCCAAGTTACATCCCCTTCGGCTGCGTCATGCTGGTGCTGATCGGCGCCGGCGCCTGGGAATGGGGCCGCCTGAACGGCTACGGGCAGGGCGTGTCGCTTTTCCTGGGTGCCGAAACCATCGCGCTGTGCGCGTTGTCCTGGTGGCTCGGGTTGCTGGCGCAGCCGCTGATCCTGATGTGGACCCTGGCCAGCGCGGCCTGGGTGCTGGGCGGCGCAGCCTTGCTTCGAGTCGCCGTGCCCGGCTGGCCGCGCATTCCGCGGGGGCTGCGCCTGGTCGGCGGCCTGCTGGCGTTGTGGGTTGCCTGGCTTGCCGCGGTGCAGGCGCGCATGATCGGCATCAACTTCCTGCTGTCGATCCTCGTGCTGGTGTGGGTGGCCGACGTGTTCGCCTATTTCGCCGGCCGCGCCTTCGGCCTCAAGTTCACCCGCAGCAAGCTCGCTCCGGCCATCAGCCCCGGCAAGAGCTGGGAGGGCGTCTGGGGCGGCATGATCGGCGTGGTGGTGCTGGCTTTCGCCTGGGTCTGGGCCGACAAGGCAACCGGCGCCACGGTGACCAGCCTGTACACACGTCTCGCCGATCGCGGCTGGTGGCTGCTGCTGCTGGCTGCGCTGTTCCTTGCGGCCATGAGCGTCGTGGGCGACCTCGTCGAATCTCTCATCAAGCGCAGCGCCGGCGCCAAGGACAGCAGCCGGCTGCTGCCCGGCCATGGCGGCGTCCTCGACCGCGTGGATGCCCTCTTGCCGGCGTTGCCCATTGCCATGATGCTGGCTTTCCTGTGAATTCATCCAGAAGACAACGCGTTACGGTGCTCGGATCGACCGGTTCGGTCGGTGTGAGCACGCTCGACGTCATTTCGCGCCACCCGGAGCAATTCGAGGTTTTCGCGCTTTCCGCGGCCACCCGGGTCGACGAGCTGTTGGCGCAGTGCGCGCAGTTCTCCCCGAAATTCGCGGTGATGGCCAGTGCGCCGCACGCCGCGCTGCTGGCCGAGAAGCTGAAGCAGAACGGCCTGAAGACGGTCGTGCTGATGGGCGACGATGCTCTTGAAACGATAGCGTCGCACGACGAAACCGATGCCGTGATGGCCGCCATCGTCGGCGCTGCCGGCCTGGGGCCGTGCCTGGCCGCGGCGCGCGCCGGCAAGCGGCTGCTGCTGGCCAACAAGGAGGCGCTCGTCGTCGGCGGCGAGCTCTTCATGCGTACTGTGCGTGAGGGCGGGGCGACGCTGCTGCCCATCGACAGCGAGCATTCGGCCATCTTCCAGTCGCTGCCCGAGGACCCATCCACGTGGGCGCGGCGCATCGACAAGATCATCCTGACCGCCTCGGGCGGCCCGTTCCGTACCCGCGCGCCCGAGACCCTCCGGACGGTGACGCCCGAGCAGGCTTGTGCGCATCCGAACTGGGTGATGGGCCGCAAGATCTCGGTCGATTCGGCCACCATGATGAACAAGGCGCTCGAGGTGATCGAGGCGCGCCATCTGTTCGGCGTGTCGCCTGAGCAGATCGAGGTGGTCATCCATCCGCAGAGCGTGGTGCACTCGATGGTTCAGTTCACCGACGCCTCCGTCATCGCCCAGCTCGGCACGCCCGACATGCGTGTGCCGATCGCGGTAGGCCTGGCCTGGCCCGAGCGCGTCGAAAGCGGCGCAGCGCGGCTCGACTTCCGCCAGATGGGCTCGCTCACCTTCGAGTCGCCCGATTCGGCGCTCTTTCCGGGGCTGGGCCTGGCCTGGCACGCCTTGCGAGCCGCGCCGGGCACGACTGCGGTGCTCAACGCTGCCAACGAAGTCGCGGTCGAGGCCTTCCTTGCCCGCCGTTTGCGGTTCGATTGCATACATGCAGTCAACATGGAAACTTTGGAAAGAGTGGCTCCCTCCAAGCCGGCATCGCTGGCCGACCTGCTGGCGATCGACGCCAGCGCCCGGGCGGCAGCCAATGCCGCGGCCCTGCGATTCGCTGCCTGAAGTACCTGACCGAGCGACGCCTTTCCCCGAAAAGCAAGGACCCCGATGCTGCTTACTGTCATAGCCTTTGTGGTTGCACTCGGTGTCCTGATCGCGGTGCATGAGTACGGCCATTACCGCGTCGCGGTGGCCTGTGGCGTCAAGGTGGAGCGTTTCTCCGTCGGTTTCGGCAGGGCGCTTCTCCGATGGGAGCCGAAACGGCAACATCCGGGCCAGAAGACCGAGTTCGTGATCGGCGCATTTCCCTTCGGTGGTTACGTCAAGATGCTCGACGAGCGCGAAGGTCCCGTCGCGCCCGAGGAACGCCACCGCGCCTTCAATACCCAGCCCCTGCGTTCGCGTGCGGCCATCGTGGCGGCCGGGCCGATCGCCAACCTGCTGCTGGCGGTGGTGCTCTACACGGCGGTCAACTGGATCGGCGTGCAGGAGCCTGTTGCCACGTTGGCGCGCCCGGTGGCGGGCTCGATCGCCGAATCGGCCGGCCTGAAGGGCGGCGAGCACATCACCCGTGCCGGTTTCGACGGCGACCTGACGCCGGTCCAGTCCTTCGAGGATCTGCGCTGGCGCATGACGCGCGGTGCGCTCGACGGCCGGGACCTGACCATCGAGGTCGCGGGCGAGGGCGGTCGGCCTGCACGTGAACTGGTGCTTCCGCTGAGCCGCATGGAGGCCAGGGACGCCGATCCGCAGATGTTCCGCAAGATCGGCGTGCTGGCACCTCTGACCCGGCCCGAGATCGGAGAGGTCATGAAGGGCAGTGCAGCCGAGTCGGCCGGCCTGCTCAAGGGCGACGTGGTCCGCGCCATCGGCGCCACGGCGATCATCGATGGCCAGCAATTGCGCGAAGCGATCCGCGCATCGGTCGACAACGGCCAGCCGCGCACGCAGGCCTGGCAGATCGAGCGCGGCGGCCGTCCGCTCACCATCGACGTGAAGCCCGAGGTTCGCGAAGAGGGCGGCGCCAAGGTGGGGCGTGTGGGCGCCTATGTCGGCGCACCGGCTGAAATGGTGACTGTGCGCCAGGGGGTGATCGATGGCATCTGGCGTGGCGTGGTGCGCACCTGGGAGGTGTCCGCGCTGACCGTTCGCATGATGGGCAAGATGGTCATCGGCGAAGCGTCGATCAAGAATCTCAGCGGTCCTCTCACGATCGCCGACTACGCAGGCAAGTCCGCGAGCCTCGGATTGACCCAGTACCTGGTGTTCCTGGCGCTCATCAGCGTGAGCCTCGGGGTGCTCAATCTCATGCCGCTGCCGGTCCTCGATGGAGGACACCTGATGTATTATCTTTGGGAGGGCCTGACCGGCAAGAGCGTCTCCGACGCCTGGATGGAACGGCTTCAGCGCGGGGGTGTGGCCCTGTTGCTGGTCATGATGTCGGTCGCACTCTTCAACGACGTCACGCGGCTCTTTGGTTAACTTTCTGCCGGCCCTTTCCGTGCCGGCTCAATTCACAGATGAACAAAAACTTCAGTCGCTTTCGCCTGCGTAGCGTTGTCGCGGTGGTTGCAAGTGCGCTTGCAGCTTCGGCCGCCTGGGCCGTCGAACCCTTCACGGTGCGCGACATCCGCGTCGAAGGTCTGCAGCGCGTCGAGGCCGGTACGGTCTTCGCGTCGCTGCCGCTGCGCGTGGGCGATACCTACAGCGACGAGCGCGGTTCCGCCGCCATTCGCGCGCTGTTCGATCTGGGGTTGTTCAAGGACGTTCGCATCGACGTGAACGGCAACGTGCTGGTGGTCATCGTGGAAGAGCGCCCGACCATCGCCGACGTCGACTTCGTCGGCACCAAGGAGTTCGACAAGGCCGCGCTGCAGAAGGCACTGCGCGAAGTCGGCCTTGCCGATGGCCGGCCCTACGACAAGGCTCTGGCCGACCGCGCCGAGCAGGAGCTCAAGCGTCAGTACGTGAGCCGCAGCCTGTACAACGCGCAGGTCGTGACCACCGTCACGCCGATCGAGCGCAACCGCGTCAACCTGACCTTCACCGTGACCGAAGGCGAGTCGGCCCGCATCCGCGAAGTGCGCGTGGTGGGCAACAAGGCCTTCAGCGAATCGACGCTGCTGAGCCTGTTCGACCAGGACAGCGGCGGCTTCATGAGCTGGTACACGAAGTCGAACCAGTATTCGCGCACCAAGCTCAACGCCGACCTCGAAACCCTGCGCTCGTACTACATCACGCGCGGCTATCTCGAGTTCCGCATCGACTCGACCCAGGTCGCGATCTCGCCGGACCGCAAGGACCTGACGGTGACCGTCAACATCACCGAAGGCGAGAAGTTCGTGGTGTCGAGCGTCAAGCTCGACGGCAACTACCTCGGCCGCGACGACGAGTTCAAGTCGCTGATCACCATCAAGCCGGGTGAGCCCTACAACGGCGAACAGGTCACCGAGACCACCAAGGCCTTCAACGACTACTTCGGCACCTTCGGCTACGCCTTCGCGCGCGTGCAGGCGCGTCCCGAGATCGACCGCGTCAACAACCGTGTGGCCCTCACGCTGCAGGCCGAGCCCTCGCGCCGCGTCTACGTTCGCCGCGTTTCCGTCGGCGGCAACAACAAGACCCGCGACGAGGTGATCCGCCGCGAATTCCGCCAGTACGAGGCCTCCTGGTACGACGGCGACAAGATCAAGCTGTCCCGCGATCGCGTGGACCGCCTGGGCTTCTTCACCGAAGTCAACGTCGACACCCAGGAAGTGCCCGGCTCGCCGGACCAGGTGGACCTGACCGTCAGCGTGGTCGAGAAGCCCACCGGCAGCCTGCAGCTCGGCGCCGGCTACTCCAGCGCCGAAAAGGTCGCACTGACCTTCGGCATCTCGCAGGAGAACGTGTTCGGCTCGGGCAACTTCCTGGGCGTGCAGGTCAACACCAGCAAGTACAACCGTACGCTGTCGCTGACCGCAACCGATCCGTACTTCACGGCGGACGGCATTTCGCGCACGTTCAGCATCTATCACACGACGACGCGTCCGTACCAGACCTCCACCGACGGTGACTACAAGCTGGTGAACCAGGGCGCCTCCATCCGTTTCGGCGTGCCGTTCAGCGAAGTCGACACCGTCTTCTTCGGCATCGGTCTGGAGCGCTATGCGTTCGACCCGAACAGCTCGACTGCTTTCTCCGGCCTGTATACGCCGCCGTCGTACCTCAATTACTTCGGATGCCAGAAGGACGCCACGGGCCTGCTGGTGGTGAACTGCAGCCAGAAGAGCGTCTGGGGCGTCCCGCTGAGCGTCGGCTGGGGCCGCGACAGCCGCGACAGTGCCCTGATCCCGACCACAGGTCGCCTGCAACGTGCCAACCTCGAAGTCGGCGCCGCCGGTGACATGAAGTACGTCAAGACGAACTACCAGTACCAGCAGTTCTTCGCGATCAACAAGCAGTACACGTTCTCGATCAACGGCGAAGTCGGCTATGCCAAGGCCTTCGGCAACAAGGTCTACCCGATCTTCAAGAACTTCTACGCGGGTGGCCTGGGTTCGGTGCGCGGCTTCGAGCAGAACTCGCTCGGCCCGCGCGACGCCCCGCTGTTCCTCCAGAGCGAAGGCGCGGCCATCGGCGGTACGAAGAAGGCGATCTTCAACGCCGAGCTGAGCACTCCGTTCCCGGGTGCCGGCAACGACCGCACCCTGCGTCTGTATGGCTTCTTCGACATCGGCAACGTGTTCGGCACCCGGGCGCCCGGCGTGACCGACGAACAATGGAGTGCCGAGAAGAAGCTGCGGGCCTCGGTCGGCCTGGGTATCAGCTGGATTTCGCCGCTGGGTCCGCTGCGCCTCGCCTATGCCTTCCCGGTCAGGTCCCAGAAGGAAGTGGGACAACCCTTCACGGCGGGCTATATCCCCAAGGATAGAATCCAGCGCCTCCAATTCCAGATCGGAACGTCTTTCTAAATGAAGCATTTGATTCGCGCCGCGGCCGGCGCGTTGTTGATTCCCGTTTTTGCACTTGGCGCGGCTCCGGCCCAGGCCCAGGCGCAGGAAACCTTTCGCATCGGCTTCGTGAATCCGGACCGCGTGCTGCGTGAGGCGCAGCCGGCCAAGAACGCCCAGGCGAAACTCGAGGCGGAATTCCTCAAGCGCGAGAAGGACCTGACGGCGCAGGGCGATGCCCTGAAGGCCGCATCGGAAAAATTCGAGCGCGAGGCGCCGACCCTGGCCGAGTCGCAACGTGTCGCCCGCCAGCGCGCGCTGGTGGATCAGGACCGCGATTTCCAGCGCAAGCGCCGTGAGTTCCAGGAAGACCTCAACGCGCGCAAGAACGAGGAGCTCCAGCAGGTCTACGAGCGCGCCAACCGCGTGGTGAAGCAGGTGGCTGAAGCCGAGAAGTACGACGCCATCCTGCAGGAAGCGATCTACATCAATCCGAAGCACGACATCACCGACAAGGTGATCAAGGCGCTGAACGCGTCCGTCGCTTCTCCTGCGCCCGCGGCCGGCAAGTAACGCCGCGAACCGGCGTGTCACTGCAGCTCGGAGCCATTGTCGACGCCCTTGGGGGCGAGCTTCATGGCGATGCGGCGCTGTCCATCGAGCGGCTTGCGCCGCTCCAGAATGCGCAGCCCGATGCGCTCAGCTTCCTGAGCCATCCCAAATACCAGCAGGAGCTGGCGGCCTCCAAGGCCGCCTGCGTGATCGTGTCGCCCGCCATGCGGGAGGCGGCCGCGGCGCGCGGCGCCTACATCGTCACGCCTGATCCGTATCTCTACTTCGCCCGTCTCACGCAGCTCTGGAAGTCGCATCACGCGCGTCCGGAGGCCGACCGCATCCATCCCAGCGCGGTGATCCACCCTGAAGCGCAGGTCGACGCCACGGCGCGCATCGGCGCGCTGTGCGTGGTGGAGCGGGGCGCCCGCATCGGTGCGGGCACCGTGCTGAAGTCGCGCGTGACGGTCAGCGAGGACTGCGTCATCGGTGAACGATGCCTGCTGCATCCAGGCGTGGTGATCGGTGCCGACGGCTTCGGGCTCGCCCCGCACGAGGGGCGCTGGGTCAAGATCGAGCAGCTCGGCGCGGTGCGCATCGGTAACGACGTCGAGATCGGCGCCAACACCTGCATCGACCGCGGCGCGCTGGACGACACCGTCATCGAAGACGGCGTGAAGCTCGACAACCTGATCCAGATCGGCCACAACGTGCGGGTCGGCAGGAACACGGCCATGGCGGGTTGCGTCGGCGTGGCCGGCAGCGCGAACATCGGTGCCGGATGCACCTTCGGTGGCGGTGCCATCGTGCTGGGGCACCTGACCGTCGCCGACGGCGTGCACGTGTCGGCCGCGACCGTGGTCACCCGTTCCATCCACAAGGCCGGCCAATACACCGGCATGTTTCCCATCGATGACAATGCGAACTGGGAAAAGAATGCGGCAACGCTCAAGCAGTTGCACAGCCTGCGCGAACGACTGAAGGCGCTGGAGAAGGCTCCCTCGAAAAAATGACGACGATGCAGGAACAGAAAATCATGACGACGACGCTCGATATCCATCAAATCCTCAAGCTGCTGCCTCACCGCTACCCGTTCCTGCTGGTGGACCGCGTGCTGGACATGGAAAAGGGCAAGCGCATCACGGCGCTCAAGAACGTGACGATGAACGAGCCGTTTTTCAACGGCCACTTCCCGCACCGCCCTGTGATGCCGGGCGTGCTGATGCTCGAAGCGATGGCGCAGGCGGCGGCGCTGCTGTCGTTCCATTCGCTGGACATCGTGCCGGACGACAACACCGTCTACTACTTCGCCGCGATCGACGGTGCCCGCTTCAAGCGCCCCGTGGAGCCGGGCGACCAGCTGACCCTCGAAGTCGAGATCGAGCGCATGAAGGCGGGCATTTCCAAGTTCAAGGGCCGGGCCCTGGTGGGCAGCGAACTCGCCTGCGAGGCGTCGCTGATGTGCGCCATGCGCCAGATCAACTGATGGCCGGCCGCAGCCAGTCGCTCATCCACAAGGCATGACCCAGGTTCACTCGACGGCCATCGTCGACCCCCAGGCACAGCTCGACGCCTCGGTGTCGGTCGGGCCCTATGCCGTGATCGGTCCGCACGTGCGGATCGGCGCGGGCACCACCATCGGCGCGCACTGCGTGATCGAGGGGCGCACCACCATCGGGCGCGACAACAGGATCTTCCAGTTCTCGTCGCTCGGCGCCGTTCCGCAGGACAAGAAATACGCCGGCGAGCCGACCGAGCTCGTCATCGGCGACCGCAACGTGATCCGCGAGTTCTGCACCTTCAACCTCGGCGTGCCCGGGGCAGGTGGCGTGACGCGTGTCGGCAACGACAACTGGATCATGGCCTACACGCACATCGCCCACGACTGCCGTGTGGACGACCACACCACGCTGGCCAACAACACGACGCTGGCCGGGCACGTGCACCTGGCCGACTGGGTCACGGTCGGCGGGCTCACGGGCATCCACCAGTTCGTCTCCGTGGGCGCCCACGCCATGCTGGGCTTCGCGAGCGCGGTCACGCAGGACGTGCCGCCTTTCATGCTGGTCGATGGCAATCCGCTGGCGGTGCGCGGCTTCAACATCGTCGGCCTGCGCCGGCGCGATTTCTCCGCCGAGCGGATCGCGGCGGTGAAGCAGATGCACCGCCTGCTGTACCGCCAGGGCAAGACGCTCGACGAGGCGCGGGCAGGCATCGCCGCACTCGCGACCGAAATGCCCGAGGCGGCCGGCGACGTCGCGCTGATGGAATCCTTCCTCGCCAATTCGACGCGCGGCATCGCGCGCTGAAGTGACGGCCATGCAGAACGACGGACAGCGACGCTTCGCGCTGGTCGCGGGCGAAGCGTCCGGTGACCTGCTCGCCGGCCTGCTGCTCGACGGCCTGCTGGCGCGCTGGCCTGATCTCCAGACCGCCGGTATCGGCGGCCCACGCATGCTGGCCCACGGCTTCCAGAGCTGGTGGCCGCAGGAGAAGCTCGCGGTGCGCGGCTACATCGAGGTGCTGCGGCACTACGCCGAGATCGCCGGCATCCGCCGACAGCTCAAGGCGCGGCTGCTGCAGGAGCGGCCTCAGCTCTTCATCGGCGTCGACGCGCCCGATTTCAACCTCGACCTCGAGGCCGGCCTGCGCAGCCAGGGCATGAAGACGGTGCACTTCGTCTGCCCGTCGATCTGGGCCTGGCGGCCCGAGCGCATCGAGAAGATCCGCGCCGCAGCCGACCACGTGTTGTGCATCTTCCCCTTCGAGCCCGAACTGTTGGCGGAGAAGGGGGTCGCCGCGAGCTATGTCGGCCACCCCGTCGCCAACGTCATTCCGATGGTGCCCGACCGCGCCGGCGCGCGTGCGGCGATCGGCCTGGCGCCCGATGCGCCGGTCGTGGCCCTGCTGCCGGGCAGCCGCCGTTCGGAGATCCGCTACCTGGCCGCCCGCTTCTTCGCCGCTGCGGCGCTGATGCAGAAGGAGCGACCGGCGCTGCAGTTCGTAGCTCCGATCATCCCGGGCCTGCGTGCCGAAGTCGAAACCCTGCTGCAGGCCAGCGGCATGGCCGGCCGCGTCAAGCTGCTCGACGGCCAGTCGCATGCCGTGCTGGCCGCCTGCGACGCCACGCTGATCGCCAGCGGTACCGCCACGCTCGAGGCGGCGCTGTTCAAGCGGCCGATGGTCATCGCCTACAACATGAACGCGCTCTCGTGGCGCCTGATGCAGCGCAAGCAGCTGCAGCCCTGGGTGGGATTGCCCAACATCCTGTGCCGGGACTTCGTGGTGCCCGAGTTGCTGCAGGAAGCCGCCACGCCCGAGGCACTTGCCCGCGCCACCCTCGACTGGCTCGATGCGCCGGAGAAGACCCGGGCACTGCAACAAAGATTTTCAGAGCTGCATGTGCAATTGCAGCGCGATACGCCCACACTTTGCGCCGATGCGATCCAGAAAGTTCTTGAAGGCTGAGCAGGCCCCGCTGGCGTGGGACGCGCCCGGCCTGATCGCCGGTGTCGACGAGGCGGGCCGGGGCCCCCTGGCCGGGCCGGTGGTGGCGGCCGCCGTGATCCTCGACGACCTGCGGCCTATCCGCGGTCTCGCGGATTCCAAGACGCTCACGGCCCTGCAGCGCGAACGCCTGCACGACCAGATCCTGGCCAAGGCGCTGTGCTGCTCCATCGCGCAGGCCACCGTCGAGGAGATCGACACCCACAACATCCTGCAGGCGACCATGCTGGCGATGCGCCGGGCCGTCGAAGGGCTGCGGCTCAGGCCGGCGAAGGTGCTGGTCGACGGCAACCGCCTGCCGACGCTCGACGTGCTGGCCGAGGCCATCGTCAAGGGCGATGCGCGGGTCAAGGCGATCTCGGCCGCGTCGATCCTCGCGAAGGTGCACCGCGACCGGCTTTGCGAGCAGCTGCACGTCGAGTTCCCGCACTACGGCTTCGCCGGCCACAAGGGCTACGGCACGCCCGAACACCTGGAGGCGCTGCAGCGCCATGGCGCCTGCGTGCACCACCGCAAGTCTTTCAGCCCGGTGGCGGCGGCGCTGGCACGTACCGGTGGAACCTTGAAGGTGGCGCTGCCCGTCGAAACCGACGGCCAGCCGCCGATGGGCCTCGGCGCCATCGAAGTGTCGCGGCCCGAGCTTCGCGCAGCCCCCTGAGCCTTGCCCCGATGACTTCCGACACCGGCGCCAGCCACATCAGCTCGCGCGACAACCCGCTCCTCAAAGACCTGCGCAAGCTCGCGCAGGACCCGGGCGCCTATCGCAAGCTGGGACGGATCTGGCTCGAAGGCGATCATCTTTGCCGGGCTGCGCTGGCGCGGGGCGTCAAGCCCGCCGTGGCGGTGTTCTCGGAGTCGTTCTGGCCCAAGGCGCCGGCCGAGTGGTCGGCTGGTGCTATCAAAACCGTAGTGGTTGCCGACAACCTCCTGCGCGACATCAGCGGCCTGGAATCGCCGGCGCCGATGGGCTTCGTGCTCGATGTGCCGTCTCGGCCCGAGCTGCTTGCGGATGCGCCCAGCGTCGTGCTCGACCGCCTCCAGGACGCCGGCAACGCCGGCTCCATCCTGCGCAGCGCCGCGGCGTTCGGCTTCGCCCAGGTGATCGCGCTAAAGGGCACGGCCGCGCTGTGGGCGCCCAAGGTGCTGCGCGCCGGCATGGGGGCGCATTTCGGCCTGCGGCTTATCGAAGGCGTGGACGCCGACGCGCTCGATGGCCTGAAGGTGCCGCTGGTCGCCACCAGCTCCCACCGCGGCGACTGGCTGCACAGGGCCGAATTGCCCCATCCCTGTGCCTGGTTGATGGGGCATGAAGGGCAGGGCGTCTCGGCGGCGCTGGAGGCACGGGCTTCGCACCACATCCGGATCGCCCAGCCAGGCGGTGAGGAGTCGCTGAACGTGGCCGCCGCGGCCGCGATCTGCCTCCATGCGAGCGGAGCAGCCCTGCTGGCCAAATAACACACCCAGTCCGGGCTACAATCGGGGGCTTACTCGCAAATCAGCGTCGCCCGGCCGCCTACAACGCCATCTTCCCCTTAAGCAGCAGTCCCCAGGCACGCGCCTGAGGCTCCGGGCGACCGTAACCATCCGGAGAACCCAGTGCTTTTGTCTCTCAAGGGAAGTTTCCCGCCCGCCATCCTGGCGCTCGCAGACGGCACGGTCTTTCTCGGCAACTCGATCGGAGCCACCGGCTCCACGACCGGTGAAGTGGTGTTCAACACCGCCATGACCGGCTACCAGGAAATCCTCACCGACCCGAGCTACTGCCAGCAGATCGTGACGCTCACGTATCCGCACATCGGCAACTACGGCGTCAACGGCGAGGACATCGAAGCCGACAAGATCCATGCCGCGGGCCTGATCATCAAGGACCTGCCCCTCGTCGCCTCCAACTTCCGCAAGACCGCCACGCTGACCGAGTACCTCGTGTCCGGCAACACCGTGGCCATCGCGAACATCGACACCCGCAAGCTCACCCGCCACCTGCGAACCAACGGTGCGCAGAACGGCTGCATCCTCGGCCTGGCCGCGGGCGAGACCGTGACGCAGGCGCTGATCGACAAGGCCATCGCCTCCGCCAAGGCCGCGCCGAGCATGGCGGGCCTCGACCTGGCGAAGGTGGTGTCGGTCAAGCAGACCTACGAGTGGACCGAGACCGAGTGGAAGCTGGGCGCGGGCTACGGCGTGCAGATCACGCCGCGCTTCCACGTCGTGGCTTTCGACTACGGCGTCAAGAAGAACATCCTGCGCATGATCGCCCAGCGCGGCGCGCGCATCACCGTGGTGCCGGCGCAGACGCCCGCGGCCGATGTGCTCAAGCTCAAGCCGGACGGCATCTTCCTGGCCAACGGCCCCGGCGACCCGGAGCCCTGCGACTACGCCATCAGCGCCGTCAAGGAGCTGATCGAGACCGGCATCCCGACCTTCGGCATCTGCCTGGGCCACCAGATCATGGCGCTGGCCTCCGGCGCCAAGACCTTCAAGATGAAGTTCGGCCACCACGGGGCGAACCACCCGGTGAAGGACCTCGACAACGGCCGCGTGAGCATCACCAGCCAGAACCACGGTTTCGCGGTCGACGAGAAGTCGCTGCCGGCCAACCTGCGACCCACCCACATCAGCCTGTTCGACAACACGCTGCAGGGCCTGGCACGCACCGACAAGCCCGCCTTCTGCTTCCAGGGCCACCCCGAAGCCTCGCCGGGCCCGCACGACATCGGCTACCTGTTCGATCGCTTTACGGCACTCATGGAAAAGAACAAGACGGAAAAGACGGAGAAAGAGAATGCCTAAGCGCACAGACCTCAAATCGATCCTCATCATCGGCGCCGGCCCGATCATCATCGGCCAGGCCTGCGAGTTCGACTACTCCGGCGTGCAGGCCTGCAAGGCGCTGCGCGAAGAAGGCTACAAGGTCATCCTGATCAACAGCAACCCCGCGACGATCATGACCGACCCGGCCACGGCCGACGTCACCTACATCGAGCCCATCACCTGGCAGACGGTCGAGAAGATCATCGCCAAGGAACGCCCCGACGCGATCCTGCCGACCATGGGCGGCCAGACCGCGCTGAATTGCGCGCTCGACCTGTGGCGAAACGGCGTGCTCGACAAGTACACGGGCGCATCCACCAACAAGCCCGTCGAGCTGATCGGCGCCACGCCCGAAGCCATCGACAAGGCGGAAGACCGCCTGAAGTTCAAGGACGCGATGACCAAGATCGGACTGGGCTCCGCCCGCTCCGGCATCGCGCACTCCATGGACGAGGCCTGGGCGGTGCAGAAGCACGTTGGCTTCCCGACGGTGATCCGCCCCAGCTTCACGCTCGGCGGCACCGGCGGCGGCATCGCCTACAACCCGGAAGAGTTCGAGACCATCTGCAAGCGCGGCATCGAAGCCTCGCCGACCAACGAGCTGCTGATCGAAGAGTCGCTGCTCGGCTGGAAGGAGTACGAGATGGAGGTCGTGCGCGACAAGGCCGACAACTGCATCATCGTCTGCTCCATCGAGAACCTCGACCCGATGGGCGTGCACACCGGCGACTCGATCACCGTGGCACCCGCGCAGACGCTGTCCGACAAGGAATACCAGATCCTGCGCAACGCCTCGCTGGCCGTGCTGCGCGAGATCGGCGTGGACACCGGCGGCTCTAACGTGCAGTTCTCGATCAATCCGAAGGACGGCCGCATGGTCGTCATCGAGATGAACCCGCGCGTGTCGCGTTCGTCGGCGCTGGCCTCCAAGGCCACCGGCTTCCCGATCGCCAAGGTCGCGGCCAAGCTGGCCGTGGGCTACACGCTCGACGAGCTGCGCAACGAGATCACCGGCGGCGCCACGCCGGCGTCGTTCGAGCCCTCGATCGACTACGTCGTCACCAAGATCCCGCGCTTCGCATTCGAGAAGTTCCCGCAGGCCGATTCGCGCCTCACCACGCAGATGAAGTCTGTGGGCGAGGTGATGGCCATGGGTCGCACCTTCCAGGAGTCGTTCCAGAAGGCGCTGCGCGGCCTCGAAGTCGGCGTCGACGGCATGAACGAGAAGACGCAGGACCGCGAAGTGCTCGAGAAGGAACTGGGCGAGCCCGGCCCCGAGCGCATCTGGTACGTGGGCGATGCCTTCGCCCAGGGCATGAGCGTCGAGGAGGTGTTCGCGCTCACGAAGATCGATCCGTGGTTCCTGGTGCAGATCGAGGAGATCGTGAAGATCGAGCTCGAGCTGGAAACCAAGTCGCTCGACGACATCGACGCCGCCACGCTGCGCCTGCTGAAGCAGAAGGGCTTCTCCGACCGCCGCCTGGCCAAGCAGCTGCGCACGACCGACACCGCCATCCGCGAAAAGCGCCGCGCCCTGGGCGTGCGCCCGGTCTACAAGCGCGTGGACACCTGTGCGGCCGAGTTCGCCACCAACACGGCCTACATGTACTCGACCTACGAGGACGAGTGCGAGGCCGATCCGAGCGACAAGAAGAAGATCATGGTGCTCGGCGGCGGTCCCAACCGCATCGGCCAGGGCATCGAGTTCGACTACTGCTGCGTGCACGCCGCGCTTGCCATGCGCGAGGACGGCTACGAGACCATCATGGTCAACTGCAACCCCGAGACCGTGTCGACCGACTACGACACGTCCGACCGCCTGTACTTCGAGCCGCTGACGCTGGAAGACGTGCTCGAGATCGTCGACCGCGAAAAGCCCCTGGGCGTGATCGTGCAGTACGGCGGCCAGACGCCGCTGAAGCTCGCGCTCGACCTCGAGGCCAACGGCGTGCCGATCATCGGCACTTCGCCCGACATGATCGACGCCGCGGAAGACCGCGAGCGCTTCCAGAAGCTGCTGCACGAGCTCAAGCTGCTGCAGCCGCCGAACGCCACCGCGCGCACCGAAGCCGAGGCGCTCGAGAAGGCCTCCGAACTGGGCTACCCGCTGGTGGTGCGTCCGAGCTACGTGCTGGGCGGCCGTGCGATGGAAATCGTGCACGAGCAGCGCGACCTCGAGCGCTACATGCGCGAGGCCGTCAAGGTCAGCAACGACTCGCCGGTGCTGCTCGACCGCTTCCTGAACGACGCGGTCGAATGCGACGTCGACTGCCTGCGCGACGCCGAGGGCCAGACGCTCATCGGCGGCGTGATGGAACACATCGAGCAGGCCGGGGTGCACTCGGGCGACTCCGCTTGCTCGCTGCCTCCGTACAGCCTGAGCGCCGAGACGGTGGCCGAGCTCAAGCGCCAGAGCGCCGCCATGGCGGCCGCGCTGAACGTGGTCGGCCTGATGAACGTGCAGTTCGCCATCCAGCAGAAGGACGGCAAGGACGTCATCTACGTGCTCGAAGTGAACCCGCGTGCATCGCGCACCGTGCCCTACGTGAGCAAGGCCACCGGCATCCAGCTCGCCAAGGTGGCGGCACGCTGCATGGCCGGCCAGTCCCTGAAGTCGCAGGGCATCGAGAAGGAAGTGACGCCGCCGTACTTCAGCGTGAAGGAAGCCGTGTTCCCGTTCGTCAAGTTCCCGGGCGTGGACACCATCCTCGGCCCCGAGATGAAGTCGACCGGCGAAGTGATGGGCGTGGGCAAGACCTTCGGCGAAGCCTTCGTGAAGTCGCAGCTGGGCGCGGGCACGCACCTGCCGAAGTCGGGCAAGGTCTTCATCTCGGTGAAGAACAACGACAAGGCACGTGCCGTCGAAGTGGCGCGCGGCCTGGCCAAGCTGGGCTTCGAGCTGATCGCGACCAAGGGCACGGCCGCTGCCATCAATGCCGCGGGCATCGAGTGCGCGACGGTGAACAAGGTGACCGAAGGCCGTCCGCACATCGTGGACATGATCAAGAACAACGAGATTGCCTTGGTCATCAACACGGTGGAGGAGCGCCGCAACGCCATCACCGACTCGCGCCAGATCCGTACCTCGGCGCTGCAGGCCCGCGTGACCACCTTCACCACGATCTTCGGCGCCGAAGCCGCGGTGGAAGGCATGGGCTTCATGGACGAGCTCGGCGTGATCTCGGTGCAGGAAATGCACGCGCAACTGGCTGCGGCCTGAGCGTCATCGCGACCATGGAAACGCAGCTCGTCGAACTCGGCCTGACCGACTGGAACGCGGCCACGCCCAACGAGGCGTGGATCGCGGAGCTGGAGGCGGGCAAGGTGCTGTACTTCCCGCGCCTGGGCTTCGAGCTGCTGCCCGAAGAGCGCAGCCTGCTCACGCCCGGCCTGCTGTCGCCCGACGTGCGCAACATCAGCCTCGACGCCAACGGCAAGCTCAAGGGCGCCGTGGGTGACGAGACGGTGCAGCGCAAGGCGGCAGCGATGGTAGGGCGATTCAGGGCGCAGGCCACGCAGCTCATCCACGGGCTGCTGCCGCACTATGCGCCGGCCCTGCGGCTCGCGCCGACCAGCTATCGGCCGGCACAGGTCGAGACGCGCGTGCAGTCGTGGCGTGCCGACGACCGTCGCTTGCATGTCGATGCATTCCCGTCGCGGCCGAACTACGGCGAGCGCATCCTGCGCGTCTTCACCAACGTGAACCCCGACGGCGCACCGCGGGTGTGGCGCGTGGGCGAGCCTTTCGAAGACATCGCGAAGCGTTTCCTGCCGCGCGCCAAGCCTTACTCGCGCCTGCAGGCGAAGCTGCTGCAGGCGTTGCACGTCACCAAGTCGTTCCGCAGCGAATACGACCACCTGATGCTGCAGCTGCACGACGGCATGAAGTCGGACATGGCCTACCAGGAAAACTCGCCGCAGGAAACTGCGAAGTTTCCGCCGGGTTCGGTGTGGGTCTGCTTCTCGGACCAGACCTCGCACGCCGTGATGGCCGGCCAGTTCATGCTGGAGCAGACCCTCCACCTGGATGCTTCCAAGCAATACAATCCGGCTTCGAGCCCGCTCGCCATCCTGAGCCGGCTGACAGGACGAACGCTCGTCTGAGCGCAGTCCCCCATCGACCGCCGAACGGCAGCGTTCGGCGGTTTCGCTTTATGGAGAGAAAACTAGACATGGCGACCATCCCCATCACCAAGCGCGGCGCGGAGAAGCTGCGCGAAGAACTGCGCCGGCTCAAGTCGGTGGACCGTCCTGCTGTCATCAATGCGATCGCCGAAGCGCGCGCGCAGGGTGACATCAGCGAGAACGCCGAATATGAATCCGCCAAGGATCGCCAGGGCTTCATCGAAGGCCGCATCCTGGAGATCGAGGGCAAGCTTTCCGCATCGCAGGTGATCGATCCCAGCGAGCTCGACGCCGGCGGCAAGGTGGTTTTCGGCTCCACCGTCGAACTCGAGGAAGAAGACAGCGGCGATGCCGTCAAGTACCAGATCGTGGGCGAGGACGAGGCCGACCTGAAACAGGGCCTGATCAACGTGTCCAGCCCGATCGCCCGCGCGCTGATCGGCAAGGAAGAGGGCGACACCGCCGAAGTGCAGACTCCCGGCGGCCTCAAGCGCTACGAGATCGTGGCGGTCAGTTACGTCTGATCGCGGCGCGCATGAAGGACCTGAAGGATCGTATTGCGCTGATTCTGGCCGCCTTCTGGTGGGGCAGCCTGACGACGATCGGCTTTCTGGTCGTGCCCATGCTCTTTGCGAAGCTGGGCAACCCGTCGGTGGCGGGTAATTTCGCAGCGCAGCTGTTCGAGGCGCAGAGCTGGATCGCCATCGCCTGCGGGGTGATCCTGCTGATCCATTTCCGCTCCAAGGCCGACGAGCGGATGAGCGGACCGGCGATGACGACCATCTTCTTCATCCTGGGTGCGCTGCTGCTGGCGCTGTTGCAGCAGTACGCGGTGGCGCCGCGCATCGTGGCGCGCGAGAACCTCAAGCTGTGGCACGCCATGGGCACCGGGATGTACTTCGTGCAGTGGCTGTGCGCCGGCGTAGTGCTGTGGCGCATCGGGGGACGCACTGC
Organism: Variovorax sp. 22077; assembly: GCF_052044195.1. Classification (NCBI taxonomy): domain Bacteria; kingdom Pseudomonadati; phylum Pseudomonadota; class Betaproteobacteria; order Burkholderiales; family Comamonadaceae; genus Variovorax; species Variovorax sp. 22077. The sequence goes on along the minus strand of NZ_JBQEQC010000002.1, from coordinate 22,992 downwards.
AGGCTGAAGCGACGTAGGAGCAAGAAAAAAAGGCGGCCCGGGCCGCCTTTCGCTTTTTGCCTGCCGCTTCCTACTCTTTCCAGTATTCCGCGACCCAGCGAGCCGGCTTGATGAAGCGGAATGCCCGGTTGCGGCGGCCCGCCAGCGCGTCCGGCGGGTTGCATTCGCCGTGGAACACCATGATGCGGGCGCCTTCGGGCACGAAGGGCTCTTCCCAGTAGTTGGTCGGCCAGGTCGGGATGCCGTGGTACTTGAAGCTCGGGCACCAGCCGTCGGGCCAGTAGGCCAGCTTGCCCTGCTTGTGGAGCACGTCCGACAGGTAGGTCTGCTCGTTGCGGTATTCGGCCTGGACCTTGTCCATGTTGGCCCGGAAATACGCCAGCACATCGGCATGGGCGCCGAGCTCGAAGCGATAAACCGAGGAGTTGCCCGTGATCCGGCCGCGCCGCCAGGGCCGGTCGTAGTCGTGGATGATCAGGAACTCGCCCGGCTGCTCGAAGAAGGCGTCGAGGCTGCCCACGACGACCACGTCGAGGTCGAGGAAGAGGGCGGGGCCGCGCAGGCCGTGCAGGTCCTTCTCGAAGGTGGTGAGCTTCTTCCAGGCGCCATCGCGCTGGCCGGGGGCCAGGTGCAGGTTCAGCGGCGGAATCGGCAGGCAGGTCACCTCGGGACGCACGCCGTTGCCGTCGTCGGTCAGACAGACGAACTTGAAGTCGCCACTCAGGTGGCGGCGGACCATCGCGTAGAGCCGGTTGACGTACTCGGGGCCGTACTTCGTGCCCCACTTCATGCAGAGGATGTGGCGCTGAGCGCCTTCGGCGGCTGCCACCAGGCTCAATCCGCCTGGTTGCGCTTCTTGGCCGACAGCGGCCGCTTCGCCTTGGCGCGCTTGATGGTGCCGCCCGGGGTGAGACGCTGGTTGCCCAGCACGCGCAGGGTCTTGATTTCAGGGCGCTGGCCGCCGCGCTTGCTGTACTTGACGATCTTCACGTCGCGCGGGCCGGGCATGCGGTCTTCGTCGACCACGCGTTCCTTCTCGGGCTTCGGGCGCCACAGCACGAGCAGCTTGCCGATGTGCTGGATCGGGGCGGCATCGAGTTCGTCGGCCAGTTCGCGCAGCATGGCGTCGCGGGCCAGGCGGTCGTCGGAGAAGACGCGGATCTTGATCAGGCCATGGGCCTTGAGCGCCGCGTCGGCTTCCTTCTTCACGGCAGGGGTGAGCCCGTCTCCACCGACCATGACGATCGGATCCAGGTGGTGAGCTTCGGCGCGATGCACCTTGCGCTCGGCAGGGGTAAGTTGAATGGCGGGCATCCCCGTATTATCGACCCGTACACGAAGACCCCCATGAGCACCAAAGCCAAAAGCAAGAAAGTCAACAAGGCGTGGCTGCACGACCATATCAACGACCCCTATGTGAAGCTCGCTACGAAGGAGGGCTACCGGGCTCGCGCCGCCTACAAGCTCAAGGAGATCGACGAGTCGCTCGGCCTGATCAAGCCGGGCCAGCTGGTGGTGGACCTCGGCTCCGCGCCGGGCGCCTGGAGCCAGTACCTGCGCCGGCGCATGTCGCCGGGCGGGGCTGCCGCAGGTGAACTGAACGGCACCATCATCTCGCTCGACCTGCTGCCGATGGAGCCCATCGAGGGCGTGACCTTCCTGCAGGGCGATTTCCGGGAGGACGACCTGCTGCAACAGTTGCTCGGCGTGCTCGCCGGACGCAAGGCCGATCTTGTGGTTTCGGACATGGCGCCCAACCTGTCGGGCATCCATTCGGCCGACGCGGCCCGCGTTTCGCACCTGATCGAGCTGGCCATCGACTTCGCCCAGAACCACCTGAAGCCCGAGGGGGCGCTGGTGGCCAAGGTTTTCCATGGCAGCGGCTACGACGAGCTGGTGAAGCTCTTCAAGGCCAATTTCCGTGTCGTGAAACCTTTCAAGCCCAAGGCGTCGCGGGACAAATCGGCCGAGACATTCCTGGTCGGGGTGGGGCTGAAGGCAGCGGATACGCCTTGATACCGGCCCGAGCAACATCCTTTGCGGCGCAAACCCATGTCAGGCTATGGCTGCATTAGGGAAATGCCAGCTTTTCGTAGCTTGAAAAGCCTAAAATGGGGCGCAATTGCGTACCCACAGCGCGTTTTTTCATTCACCTGTCACGCGCTTTAGCCTGGAGCTTCGTTTGAACAATCAGTGGTTTTCCAAAGTTGCCGTATGGCTCGTCATTGCCATGGTGTTGTTCACTGTCTTCAAGCAGTTCGACACCCGCGGTGGCGTCGGCTCGGGGACAGTCAGCTACTCCGAGTTTCTGGATCAGGTCCGCAACAACCAGATCAAGAGCGCCGTCATTCCTGAAGGCGCAGCAGGCGGCGAGATCGTCGCCGTCACGAACGACGACCGCAAGATCCGCACGACCGCAACCGTGCTCGACCGCGGTCTCGTGGGCGACCTGATCGACCACAACGTCAAGTTCGACGTCAAGCCGCGCGAAGAAAGCTCCCTGCTCATGACCCTGCTGGTCAGCTGGGGCCCGATGCTGCTGCTGATCGGCGTCTGGATCTACTTCATGCGACAGATGCAGGGCGGCGGCAAGGGCGGGGCGTTCAGCTTCGGCAAGAGCAAGGCCCGCATGATGGACGAGAACAACAACACGGTCACCTTCGCCGACGTCGCGGGCTGCGACGAGGCCAAGGAAGAAGTCCGTGAAGTCGTCGACTTCCTGAAGGACCCGCAGCGCTTCCAGAAGCTCGGCGGCCGCATCCCGCGCGGCCTGCTGCTGGTCGGCCCTCCGGGCACCGGCAAGACGCTGCTGGCCAAGTCGATCGCCGGCGAAGCCAAGGTGCCTTTCTTCTCGATCTCGGGTTCCGACTTCGTCGAGATGTTCGTCGGCGTGGGTGCTGCCCGTGTCCGCGACATGTTCGAGAACGCCAAGAAGAACGCTCCCTGCATCATCTTCATCGACGAAATCGATGCGGTGGGCCGCCAGCGCGGCGCCGGCCTCGGCGGCGGCAACGATGAACGCGAGCAGACGCTCAACCAGATGCTGGTCGAGATGGACGGCTTCGAAACCAACCTCGGCGTGATCGTGGTGGCTGCCACCAACCGCCCCGACATCCTGGACGCCGCTCTGCTGCGCCCGGGGCGTTTCGACCGCCAGGTCTACGTCACGCTGCCCGACATCCGCGGCCGCGAGCAGATCCTCGGCGTGCACATGCGCAAGGTCCCGCTGGGCCAGGACGTGAATCCGAGCGTGATCGCCCGCGGCACGCCCGGCATGTCCGGCGCCGATCTGGCCAACCTCTGCAACGAAGCCGCCCTGATGGCCGCCCGCCGCAATGCGCGCGTGGTCGAGATGCAGGACTTCGAGAAGGCCAAGGACAAGATCTTCATGGGCCCCGAGCGCAAGAGCATGGTCATGCCCGAGGAAGAGCGCCGCAACACGGCCTACCACGAGTCCGGCCATGCCCTCATCGGCAAGCTGCTGCCCAAGTGCGACCCGGTCCACAAGGTCACGATCATTCCGCGCGGCCGCGCCCTCGGTGTGACCATGAGCCTGCCGTCGCAGGACCGCTACAGCTACGACCGCGAGTACATGCTGAACCAGATCAGCATGCTGTTCGGCGGCCGCATCGCCGAGGAAGTGTTCATGCACCAGATGACCACCGGCGCGAGCAACGACTTCGAGCGTGCCACCAACCTGGCGCGCGACATGGTCATGAAGTACGGCATGAGCGATGCGCTCGGCCCGATGGTCTACGCCGAGAACGAAGGCGAAGTGTTCCTGGGCCGCTCGGTCACCAAGACCACGAACATGAGCGAGCAGACCATGGAGAAGGTCGACTCGGAAGTCCGCCGCATCATCGACGAGCAGTACGCCTTGGCGCGCCGCCTGATCGAGGAGAACAGCGACAAGATGCACGCCATGGCCAAGGCGCTGCTCGAATGGGAAACCATCGACACCGAGCAGCTCGACGACATCATGGCCGGCCGCGCGCCCCGTCCTCCCAAGGACTGGACGCCCCGCATCCCGCCTTCGGGCAGCGGTGGCGGCAGCGGCGGCACGCCGGCCGTGACGACCGACCCGGCTCCCAACGCAGCGTGAGCGCGAGCTTGGCGTCAGACAACAACGGGGCCTCTGGCCCCGTTTTCGATGGCGGACAGATGAGCGCCGGCGGCGCCTTCTGGCAGACCTCCCGCTTCCGCATCGACCTCGCGCAGCCGCGCGTCATGGGCATCGTCAATGTCACGCCCGATTCCTTTTCCGATGGCGGCACCCATGCCTCTACCGAGGCGGCCCTCCGGCACTGCGAGCAGCTGCTGAAGGAAGGCGTCGACATCCTCGACATCGGCGGCGAGTCGACCCGTCCCGGCAGCCCCGCGGTGCCGCTCGATGCCGAACTGGCGCGCGTGGTGCCGGTGGTGCGCGAGGCTGTCAGGCTGAACGTACCGATCTCCATCGACACCTACAAGCCCGAAGTCATGCGCGCGGTGCTCGACCTGGGCGCGGACATCGTCAATGACATCTGGGCGCTGCGTCAGCCGGGCGCGCGCGAGGCGGTCGCCGCGCACCCCTCGTGTGGCATCTGCCTGATGCACATGCATCGCGATCCGCAGACCATGCAGGCGTTGCCCATGGTGGGCGATGTGGTTCCCGAAGTGCTGTCATTCCTTTCGGCCCAGGTGCAACTCCTGCGCGCGATGGGAGTCGATTCCTCGCGCATCACACTCGATCCTGGTGTTGGCTTCGGCAAGACGGTGGCACAGAACTTCGCCTTGCTCGCGCGGCAGCGCGAGTTGCTCGCCGGTGGCTATCCGCTGCTGCTGGGCTGGTCGCGCAAGTCGTCGATCGGTGCGGTCACCGGCATCGAGGTGGCGGGGGAGCGAATCGTGCCCAGCGTCGCCGCGGCGGTGCTGGCGGTGGACAGGGGAGCGGCCGTGGTGCGCGTACACGACGTGCGCGACACCGTCGCGGCACTCGCGGTATGGCGCGCCATGAAGGCGCAAGAGTCACTACAACAAACACAAGAGCAGACACCCTCAACATGACCCGCAAATATTTCGGCACCGACGGCATCCGTGGCACCGTAGGCAAGGCGCCCATCACTCCCGACTTCGTCCTGCGCCTCGCGCACGCCGTGGGCCGCGTGCTCAAGAAGACGCAGTCGCGCCCCACGGTGCTCATCGGCAAGGACACGCGCATCTCGGGCTACATGCTCGAATCCGCGCTCGAGTCCGGCTTCAACTCTGCCGGTGTCGACGTGGTGCTGCTGGGGCCGCTGCCGACGCCCGGCGTCGCTTATCTCACCCGCGCGCAGCGTGCGAGCCTCGGCGTGGTGATCAGCGCCAGCCACAACGCGTATCCGGACAACGGCATCAAGTTCTTCAGCGCGCAGGGCACCAAGCTCGACGACGCCTGGGAACTGGCCGTCGAGGCCGCGCTGGAAGAAGACCCGGTATGGGTCGATTCCGCCAACCTCGGCAAGGCGCGCCGCCTGAACGACGCGCCCGGGCGCTACATCGAGTTCTGCAAGAGCACCTTCGCCAATGACCTGAGCCTGCGCGACATGAAGCTGGTGGTCGATGCGGCCCACGGCGCGGCCTACCAGGTGGCACCCAACGTGTTCCACGAACTGGGCGCTGAAGTGACCAGCATCGGCGTCGCCCCCGACGGACTGAACATCAACAAGGGCTTCGGCGCCACGCATCCCGAGGCGCTGATCGCAGCGGTGACGGCGCAGAAGGCCGACTACGGCATCGCACTCGACGGCGACGCCGACCGCCTGCAGCTGGTCGACGCGAGCGGGCGCCTCTTCAACGGCGACGAACTGCTCTACCTCATGGTGTCCGAGCGCATCGCGCGCGGCGACAAGCCGGTGGGCGTGGTCGGCACGCTCATGACCAACAAGGCCGTCGAGATGGCCCTGCGCAAGCAGGGCATCGAGTTCGTGCGCGCCAAGGTCGGCGACCGCTACGTGCTCGAAGAGCTCGACAAGCGCGGCTGGCTGCTGGGTGGCGAGGGCTCCGGCCACCTGCTGGCGCTCGACCGCCACACCACCGGCGACGGCATCGTGAGTGCGCTGCAGGTGCTGCAGGCCTGCGTGCGCAGCGGCAAGACGGTGGCGCAGCTGCTCGAGGGCGTAACCCTGTTCCCGCAGACGCTCATCAACGTGCGCATCTCGCCCGACCAGGACTGGAAGGCCAACAAGGCGCTGGCCAGCGAAACCGAGCGCATCGAAGCCGAGCTCGGCGATTCCGGCCGCGTGCTGATCCGCGCGAGCGGCACCGAGCCGCTGGTGCGCGTGATGGTCGAGGCACGCGATGCGAAGCAGGCCGAGTCCTGCGCCAAGCGCCTCGCGGCGACGCTGGAGCCCGCGCGATGACGGCGGCGCCGACGCCGATCGAGGTGTTCATTGCCGACTATCGCAATACCGCCCACGCGGCCGCGCTGGTCGACCTTCTCGATGCCTATGCCAGCGATCCGGCCGGGGGCGGCAAGCCGCTCGAGGCTGCCGTGCGCCAGAGGCTGCCGGCTGAACTGGCTGCGCGGCCCCAGGCGTTCAGCGTGCTGGCGTATGAAGGCGGCCAGCCCGTGGGCCTTGTCAACTGCATCGAGGGCTTCTCGACTTTCGCCGCCAGGCCGCTCGTGAATATCCACGACGTGGTGGTGCTGCCCAGCCATCGTGGGAAGCGCGTTGCGCAGCAGATGTTTGCGCTGGTGGAAGAGGAGGCCCGCAGGCGCGGTGCCTGCAAGCTGACGCTGGAGGTGCTGTCGGGCAACGCGCCGGCGTTGCGCGCCTATGAGCGCGAAGGCTTCGCGGGCTACCAGCTCGACCCGGCTTTCGGCACGGCTGTCTTCCTGCAGAAGAAGCTCTGAAAAAGAAAAGGGCCGGGGCGAATCGATCGCCGTCGGCCCTCACCCCAGCGCTCTCCCAGGGGGAGAGCGCGCAAGTCAGATCAGAAGCGCGTCACCGGCATTTCGGCGTCGGCCTTGCCCGGTGCGTACTTGCCCAGCTCCCACTTGGCGATCGCATTGCGGTGCACTTCGTCCGGACCGTCCGCGAAGCGCAGCGTGCGTGCGCCGGCATAGGCCGATGCCAGCGGGAAGTCGTCGCACATGCCGCCGCCGCCGTGGACCTGCATGGCCCAGTCGATCACCTGGCAGGCCATCGAGGGAGCCACCACCTTGATCATCGCGATCTCGTTCTTCGCGACCTTGTTGCCGGCCACGTCCATCAGCCATGCGGCCTTCAGAGTGAGCAGGCGGGCCATGTCGATCTTGCAGCGGGCTTCGGCGATGCGCTCCTGCGTCACCGTCTGCGAAGCCACGGTCTTGCCGAAGGCCACGCGCGACGAGGCGCGCTTGCACATCAGCTCCAGCGCGCGCTCGGCCAGGCCGATCAGGCGCATGCAGTGGTGGATGCGTCCGGGGCCGAGGCGGCCCTGGGCGATCTCGAAGCCGCGGCCTTCGCCCAGCAGCATGTTGCTCGCGGGCACGCGCACGTTCTCGAAGTACATCTCGACGTGGCCGTGCGGCGCGTCGTCGTAGCCCATCACGTTCAGCGGGCGCACGATGCGGATGCCCTTGGCGTCGGCCGGCACGACGATCATGCTCTGCTGCGAATGGCGCGGCGCCTCGGGGTCGCTCTTGCCCATGGTGATGAAGACCGCGCAGCGCGGATCGGCCGCGCCGGAGATCCACCACTTGTGACCGTTGATGACGTACTCGTCGCCCTGGCGCTCGATGCGCGTGGAGATGTTGGTGGCGTCGCTCGAGGCCACTTCGGGTTCGGTCATCGCGAAGGCCGAGCGGATCTGGCCTTCGAGCAGCGGCTTGAGCCAGCGTGCCTTGATCTCTTCCGAGCCGTAGCGCGCGATGGTCTCCATGTTGCCGGTGTCGGGCGCCGAGCAGTTGAAGGCCTCCGATGCCCATGGCACCCGGCCCATGATCTCGGCCAGCGGGGCGTATTCCTGGTTGGTCAGGCCGGCGCCGTCGTAGCCGGAGGCTGCTGCGCTGTCGACCGGCAGGAACAGGTTCCACAGGCCCTGGGCCTTTGCCTTCTCCTTGAGCTTCTCGACCGTCTTGAGCGCCGTCCAGCGCTTGCCGGCGGCGGTGTTCGCGGCAAGTTCGGCGGCGTACTCGGCTTCGGCCGGATAGATGTGGTCGTCCATGAATGCCTGCACGCGCTTCTGCAGGTCCTTGGTCTTGGCCGAGTATTCGAAGTCCATCTTGTCTCTCCTGGTGGGGTGGGGCGGCTTATGCCTTCTGGGCAAACTGCCAGGCCATGTCGGCCATGGGGCGGGCGCCGCGGGCGGATGCCACGGCTTGCTCGCTCGACGCGGTGCCGGCCTCGACCCGCTTGGCAATGCCTTGCAGGATCGCGGCCATGCGGAACAGGTTGTAGGCCTGGTAGAAGTTCCAGTCGGGCGCGAGCGCCTCGGGCGTGCTGATGCGGGTGCGCTCGCAGTAGCGGCGGATGTATTCGTTCTCGGTGGGGATGCCCAGCGAGGCGACATCGACACCGCCGATGCCGCGTCCGGTGGTCGGCGGCATGTGCCACGACATGCAGTGGTAGCTGAAGTCGGCCAGCGGATGGCCCAGCGTCGACAGCTCCCAGTCGAGCACCGCGATGATGCGCGGCTCGGTGGCATGGAACATCACGTTGTCGAGGCGGTAGTCGCCATGGACGATCGACACCTTGCTCTCGTCGCGCGCGCTTGCGGGCATGTGGGCCGGCAGCCAGTCGATCAGCCGCTCCATGGCTTCGATGGGCTGCGAGAGCTCGCCCGCGCCGTCGGCCGATGCCTTGTACTGCTTGCTCCAGCGGCCGATCTGGCGCTCGAAGTAGTTGCCGGGCTTGCCGTAGTCGGCCAGGCCGCGGGCGGCGAAGTCGACGGTGTGCAGCGCCGCGATCACGCGGTTCATCTCGTCGTAATGGGCGGCGCGCTCGGCGTTGCTCATGCCGGGCAGCGACTGATCCCACAGCACGCGGCCCTGCATGAACTCCATGACGTAGAAGGCACGGCCGATCACGCTCTCGTCTTCGCACAGGCAGTACATGCGCGGCACGGGCACGTCGGTGCCGGCCAGGCCGCTCATCACCTTGTACTCGCGCTCCACCGCGTGGGCCGAGGGCAGCAGCTTCGCGACCGGGCCCGGCTTGGCGCGCATCACGAAGCTCTGCGTGGGCGTGACCAGCTTGTAGGTCGGGTTCGACTGGCCGCCCTTGAACATCTCGACCGTCAGCGGGCCCTTGAAGCCGTCGAGGTTCTTCCCGAGCCAGGCCGCGAGCGCGTCGACGTCGAAGGCGTGCTGTTGCGAGACGGCACGGGTGCCGATGAAGGAGGAGAAGTCCTGGCTCATGTCGGTGTGTTTGTCTGCCTGTGGTTGTTGTTCTGGTGGTCGTTGCCGCCCTAGCTCTCAGCTTCCGAGACGCGCATCAGCGCCGCCCGGTCGAGCACCACGAGGCCGCCCGGCTCGATGCGGATGGTGCCCTCGCGCTCCATGGTCTTGAGCTCCTGGTTCACCCGCTGGCGCGATGCGCCCAGCAGCTGCGCCAGTTCTTCCTGCGCCAGCTGCAGGCCGATGCGCATCTGGCTGCCGTCTTCCAGGTTGGGCACGCCGTAGCTGCGCACCAGGTGGATGAGCTGCTTGGCCAGCCGCGCGCGCAGGGGCAGGGTGTTGAGGTCTTCCACCAGCCCGAAGAGCGTGCGGATGCGCCGCGCCTGCAGCCGCATCAGCGCCTCGTACAGCTCCACGTGCGAGGCCAGGATCTTCTGGAAGTCGGCGCGCGCCACGCACAGGATGGTGGTGTCGCCATGCGAGTAGGTGTCGTGCGTGCGCCGGTCCCCGTCGAACATCGCCACGTCGCCGAACCAGATGCCCGGCTCCACGTAGGTCAGCGTCACTTGCTTGCCCGAGACGGCCGTCGAGCTCACGCGCACTGCGCCCTTGGCACAGGCGATCCAGTGTTCGGGCGGATCGCCGCGGGCAGCGATCAGGTCGCCGTCCTTGTAGCGTTTGACGAAGGCGCATCGGAGGATGTCGTGCCGCAGCGATGGAGAAAGGGAAGAAAACCAGCGACCACTGTTGATCGCTTCACGTTCTTCGATGGTAAGAATGGGGTCGTCCATTGGTCTGTCCTCTCGGCGACTGGAAAGCTGGTGGGTGTCACGGGAGCGACGCCGTCGGGCGCCGGCTCGTCACATGGGTACTTACTCGTATTGCGGCGGCTTCTTCTCGAGGAACGCGGCGATGCCGATGCCCGCGTTCGCGTGATGCAGGTTGCGCACGAAGTGATCTCGCTCCTGCGCGAGCTGCGAGGCCAGCGTGGCGCCCCGGGCCTCGCTCAGCAGCTCCTTGATGCTGGCCAGCGAATTCGGCGCACGCGCGTTGAGCCTGCCCGCCAGTGCCAGTGCGCCCGCAAGGGCCTGGCCGCTTTCGGTGAGCTCGTTGACGAGGCCCAGCGCATGCAGGCGCGAAGCCGCGATGCGCTCGCCGTTCATCAGCCATTCGCTCGCAAGCTGGCGCGGCAGCTGCCGGCCGAGGTGCCAGCTCAGGCCGCCGTCGGGCGACAGCGCCACGTTGCTGTACGAGGCCGCGAACACCGCATCGCGCGCCGACACCACGAAGTCGCAGGCCAGCGCGAGCGAGAAGCCCGCGCCCGCCGCAGCGCCTTCGACGGCAGCGATGACCGGCTTGGGAAAGGTGCGGATCGAATCGATCCAGTTGTGCAGGCCCTCGATGCTCTCGGCCTGCACTGAGCGGTCGAGCTGCCGGTTGGCCAGCAGCCGCTGCAGCGAGCCGCCGGCGCAGAACCATGAGCCTTCGCCCACGATGACCACGCTGCGAATCTCCGCGCTGTTCTCGGCGCCGTTGAGCGCCTCGATGCCCGCCGCGTAGATGTCGGGGCCCAGCGCGTTGCGCTGGGTGGGGTTGGAGATCGTCAGCACCATGGTGCTGCCCTCGCTCGTGCTCTTGAGTTCTGCGGTGCTCATGGATCGTTTCCGTGCTCGTCTGTTATTTCGCGATCATTCTTCTTCGTGCAACAGGCTCAGGCCCAGCGCGCCGCGGCGGCGTAGCCAGGGGCTCGGGCGATAGCGCGGGTCGCCATACACCGTCTGCAGGTTGAACAGCACCTCGAGCATGTTGGTCGGCCCGTAGAGGTTGCCCATGGCGAGCGGGCCGCGCGGATAGCCCAGGCCCAGCTGCACGGCGGTCTCGAGGTCGGCCGGCGTGCACACGCGCTGCTGGCACATGTCGGCGGCGATGTTGACGATGGTGCCGATCACGCGCTGCGTGACGAAGCCGCCGCTGTCGCGGATCACGCTTACGGCCTTGCCGTCGCGTGCGAAGAGGGCGTGCGCGGCATCGCGGATGTCGCGGCGCGTGGCCGGGTTGGTGGCGAGTACGCGGCGCTTGGTGGCTGCATCGTCGATCAGCATGTCGATGCCGACGGTGCGCGTGGCGTCCAGCCGCTCGACGGCGGCGACCGTGGTCACGTCGAAGCCCAGCGGCGCGACCAGGATCAGCGATTGCGGCGCGGCAGTGGCGCCGCTGTCGATCTGCGCGCCCAGCGTGTTCACCAGGCGAAGCAGTTCGGCGCGGCGTGCCGCACGCGGCGACACCCACACCGAAGGCGTACCCTCGACGACCGGCGCGGGCGCCTCGGGCGCCTGCTGCATCACGCCGTCGTCGTAGCGGTAGAAACCTTCGCCGGTCTTGCGGCCCAGCGCGCCGGCAGCCAGGCGCTGTGCGGTGATCACGCTGGGTCGGAAGCGCGGCTCCTCGAAGTACTGGTGGTAGATCGACTCCATCACCGGATGCGACACGTCGAGCGCCGTCAGGTCCAGCAGCTCGAAGGGGCCGAGGCGGAAGCCGGCCTGGTCCTTGAGGATGCGGTCGACGGTCGCGAAATCGGCCACGCCTTCACCGACGATGCGCAGCGCCTCGGTGCCGTAGCCCCGGCCTGCATGGTTGACGATGAAGCCGGGCGTGTCCTGCGCCTGCACTGCGCTGTGGCCCATCTGCGTGGCGTAGCCGGCGAGCTGCCTGCAGACTTCGGGGGCGGTCTTGAAGCCCGCGACCACCTCGACCACCTTCATCAGCGGCACCGGGTTGAAGAAGTGGAAGCCCGCGACGCGCGCCGGATGCTTCAGCCCCGCTGCGATGGCCGTCACCGAGAGGGACGAGGTGTTGGTGACAAGCGTGGCGGTCTCGGCCACCACGCCTTCGAGTTCGCGGAACAGCTTGCGCTTGACTTCGAGATCTTCGACGATGGCCTCGACCACCAGGTCGCAGCCGGCCAGCGCCTGGATCGAATCGACAGCCTTCACGCGGGCGATGCAGGCGTCGCGTGTGGCGGCATCGATCTTGTTCTTCTCGTGCAGCTTGTTCCATTGGGCGCCGAGAGCTTCGCGCCCGCGCTCGGCGGCGCCTGCGAAGCTGTCGAGCAGCAGCACTTCGCTGCCTGCCTGCGCTGCGATCTGCGCGATGCCGCGCCCCATGGCGCCGGCGCCGACGACGCCGATTCGGGAGTAGTTCACTGTCATTTGCTGGAGATTTTCACTGGTTGGGTGGTATCCGGGCCCGCCGTGCAGGCGCCGACGCGACGCGGCATCGATGGATGCCGCTGCCGCAGTCGAGGACTCCGATTTTGCAGCCCCGCGCGCAGGGGCCGTGACGGGTTTTACGCGGGGGCGCGCTTTCAGGGGGCGCGCCGGCTGCGGTCGATCGCAACGCTCAGCGAGATGGCGACCATCAGCAGGCCGAGGCCGACCCAGCTCATCCAGGCGCTGGCGTCATGGGCCAGCAGCCATCCGCCCAGCGCCGCACCGACGGCCTGGCCGGTGTAGATGCCGGAGCTGTTGAGCGCCACCGAGCCCGGCGCCAGCGCGGGCGCCAGGCCCACCAGCCGCGCCTGCTGTGCCGAGTTGGCCGCGAAGCAGCCCAGCCCCCATGGAACGAGCACCGCGGCCAGCAAGGCCAGCGTGGAGGCCATGGGCCACAGCAGCAGGCTCAGCGAGATCAGCAGCGTGGTGACGAGCACCATGCGCCCGGCGCCCACGCGGTCGATGAATCGGCTGACCAGCATGTTGCCCACCAGCCCGCACACGCCGAACAGCGCCCACATCACGCTGAGCGTGGTGGCGTCGGCGCCGTAGCTCTGCTTGAGGATCGGCCCGAAGTAGCTGAAGAGCACGAACTGGCCCGCGCCCTGCAGCGCCGTGACCGAGACGATGCCCATCAGCACCGGGCTGCGCAGCACGCGCGACCATGCAGCAGCCGTCAGCGCGGCAGGACGGATGCCGATCGGCAAGGTGAGCCACACCGATGTCGCGCTCGCGACACTGAGCGCCGCAATCGCGCCGAAAGCCATGCGCCAGCCAAGATGCCCGCCGATCAGCGCGCCGATGGGCAGTCCCAGCACCGAGGCCATCGACCAGCCGAGAAAGACGAAGGTGACGGCCCGCCCGCGATGCTCCGGCGGCACCAGCAGGCCGGCGCAGGCGGCGGCCTGGGGCGTGAAGATGGCCGGCGCGATCACCGTGAGCATGCGCACCGGCAGCAGCGCGCCGAAGCTGGGCATCAGCGCGCAGGCCACGTGGCCGAAGGCGTACCAGAGCAGGGTGAGGGCGAGAAGCTGGCGCCGGTCCCATCCGGCCACTGCGGCGGCCAGCAGCGGTGCGCCGACGCACATGACCGCGGCGGCGGCAGTGATCAACTGCCCGGCCGTGGCGGCCGTGACCGAGAGCGAGGCGCTGATCTCGTTGAGCGTACCGGGCACGACCATGACGCCCGTGCCGATCACGAAGTTGCCGGCAAGCAGCGCCCAGAGCGCTCTCTGTGGCGCCGGCTGGCTCACCGGCGGACCTGCAGCGCGCCGGGATTCACGATGTTGGTGGGGTTGCCCTTGATGAAGCTCACGACGTTGTCGAAGGCCTGGCCGAAATAGCTCTCGTAGCTTTCCTGCTCGACGTAGCCGATGTGCGGCGTGCAGATGCAGTTCTCTAGGCGCAGCAGCGCGTGGCCCTGCAGCGGCGGCTCGCTCTCGAACACGTCGACGGCCGCGAGCCCGGGGCGGCCGCGGTTGAGGGCCGCGAGAAGGGCGTCGGCCTCGACCAGTTCCGCGCGGGAGGTGTTCACGAACAGGGCGGTCGGCTTCATGCGCGAGAGGTCTTCGAGCGTGATGAGGCCGTTGGTCTCTTCGTTGAGCCGCAGGTGGACCGACAGCACGTCGGCAGCGGCGAAGAATTCATGGCGGCTCTGGGCCACCTGGAAACCGTCGGAACGCGCCTTGGCGCAGCTGGCTTCACGGCCCCAGATCACGACCTGCATGCCGAAAGCCTGTCCGTAGCGCGCGACCAGTTGGCCGATGCGCCCGTAGCCCCAGATGCACAGCGTCTTGCCCTTGAGCACCGAGCCGATGCCGAAGTTGGGCGGCATGGAGGCCGACTTCAGGCCCGACTGCTGCCAGGCGCCATGTTTGAGGTTGCTGATGTACTGCGGCAGCCGGCGCATGGCCGCCATGATGAGCGCCCAGGTGAGCTCGGCGGGCGCCTGGGGAGAGCCGGAGCCCTCTGCCACCGCCACGCCCCGCTCGGTGCAGGCCGCGACGTCGATGTGCCCGGCCACGCGCCCGGTCTGGGAAATGAGCTTGAGCTTCGGGAGCTTTTCGATCAGCTGGCGCGAGATCTGGGTGCGTTCGCGGATCAGCACGATCACGTCGGCGTCCTTGAGGCGAACCGACAACTGTCCAATGCCCTTCACCGTGTTGGTATAGACCTTGGCCGCGTATGCGTCCAGCTTGGAAGCGCAGCGCAGCTTGCGTACGGCGTCCTGGTAATCGTCGAGGATCACAATGTTCATGGCACGCCATTGTGCCTCGCAGCATTGGAATGTCGCGCTGGCAAACGTTTGGATACCCGCCCCGCAGCCGATCGCAGGGCGTCAGGAGCCCGCTAAAGGGCTCGGTTCAGGCTCAATGCAGTCGCGTCGAGCGAGGCGCGGCGGCCATGGTCTCGGCGGCTTCCAGGGCGGCCAGCCGGTCGAGTTCGGCGCACACGTCGGCCATGCGGCCGGAGATCACCATGCGGTTGTTGCCGCGTTGCTGTCCCTTGCCATCGACCACGCGGACGACGCGAAGAGGGCGTGCCTGAGCGGCCGATTCGGATGGCGTGGTACCGCTGCTGCGGGCGGTACAGGCAGGGCGAACCGCCACGTAGCGCAGGCCAGCCGAAGATTCGGCGGTGTCGAGATGGTCCCCGCGGCGGGAGGGGCGGCGCGCCGGCATCAGTCGATTGGCCAGCGATTGCAGCGGCATCCAGATGTCGGCGATGGCGAGGAGGGCGATTCCCATGTGAACTCCAAGAAAGTATGAGGTTGAACACAGGCAGGATTTCTTGAGTCGGCTGCGACAGGGTGATGGCGAAGAAGCTTCGCCATACGCCCGCCACCTGTCGCTGCCGGATGGGGTGCTGTTGCTCTGGAAAGCAGGCAGCCGCGGCCTACATCAGCATGGTGTTGCGGATGAGGCCGACCGCGAGGCCCTCGATCTCGAAGGGCTCGCCGGGCTGCACGATGATGGTCGGGTAGTCGGGGTTCTCGGCGTGCAGCTCGATGACCTGCTTGTTGCGCTTCAGGCGCTTGACCGTTACTTCGTCGCCGAGGCGCGCGACCACGATCTGGCCGTTGCGTGCTTCCTTGGTGGCCTGTACCGCGAGCAGGTCGCCGTCCATGATGCCGGCGTCGCGCATCGACATGCCGCGCACCTTGAGCAGGTAGTCGGGCTGGCGCTGGAACAGCGTGTTCTCGACGTAGTAGGTCTGGTCGACGTGCTCCTGGGCCAGGATGGGCGAGCCGGCTGCGACGCGACCGATCAGCGGCAGCGCCAGCTGGGCCATTCCGGGCAGCGAGAGCGAGAACTGGTTGCCTTCGCGATGGCGCGTTTCGTTGAGAGAGCGCAGCGCGTCGCCCTTGAGGCGGATGCCGCGCGAGGTGCCGCTGACCAGCTCGATGACGCCCTTGCGAGCCAGTGCCTGCAGGTGTTCTTCGGCGGCGTTGGCGGACTTGAACCCGAGTTCATTGGCGATTTCGGCGCGCGTGGGCGGCGCACCTGTACGGGCGATGGCACTCTGGATGAGGTCCAGGATCTGCTGCTGGCGGGCTGTAAGCTTCACGGCGAACTGCATGTGTGGTTCCTTGCGGCACTGGTTGGATATCCAGTGCCTGTATTTTTAACCAGTTTTTAGAAGTTGACAAGCCATGGTCAATTCCTCTTCGTCCGGGCTGCCACGTCGGGTCGTGGTTTTGGGCACCGGCGGCACCATCGCGGGCCGCGCCGCCAGCAGTGACGACAACATCGGCTACACGGCCGCGCAGGTGAGCGTGGCCGACCTGCTCGGTGACATCGAGGCGCCCGCAGGCGTGACGCTGGAGGCCGAGCAGGTTGCGCAGGTCGACAGCAAGGACATGTCCTTCGCCATCTGGCAGCAACTGGCCAGGCGCTGCGCGCACTGGCTGGCGCAGCCCGACGTGGCAGGCGTGGTGATCACCCACGGCACCGACACGATCGAGGAGACGGCCTTCTTCCTGCACTCGGTGCTCGCCTCCTCCAAACCGGTGGTGCTGACCTGCGCGATGCGCCCGGCCACCGCACTGTCGCCTGACGGCCCCCAGAACGTGCGCGACGCCATCGGTGTCGCCGCGACCCGGGGTGCGAGCGGCGTGACGGTGGTGTGCGCCGGTGCGATCCATTCCGGCGTCGACATTCAGAAGGTCCACACCTACCGCCTCGACGCTTTCGCTTCGGGCGATGCGGGGCCCGTGGGCTATGTGGAGGAGGGCGAACTGCGCCTTGTCCGGCCGTGGCCGCAGGGTGGCGGAATGTCGGTCGCGAAGCTCTTCGAAGCGGCCGAGCTGCAATGGCCAAGGGTGGAGATCGTGATGAGCCACGCCGGCGCCAGCGGCGCCGTGGTCGAAGCACTGCTTCAGGCGGGCGGACCGGACCCTCTGCGCGGACTGGTGCTGGCGACCACCGGCAACGGCACCTTGCACCATGCGCTGGAAGCTGCCGCGTTCAAGGCGCAGGATGCGGGTATCGCAGTGCTCCGCGCGACGCGCTGCTCGAACGGGCGCATCCTGCCGAAGACGGGCGACCTGCTTCGCGATGCGGGCGAGCTGACGCCCGTGAAGGCCCGAATCGCCCTGGTGCTCGAGTTGCTGGGCTGAAAGCAGAACCGCCCCTCTGGAGGGGCGGTTCGGTGCGGGTCGGATGCTCGGTCGATGTTTCGATCAGCTGCTCAGCGCGGCCAAGGCACGCTGGGTGATCTCGTCGACCGTGCCCACGCCCTTGATGGCGCGGTATTTCGGCGCGGCGGCCGGATCGGCCTTGGCCCAGGCCGAGTAGTAGTCGACCAGCGGACGCGTCTGCTGGCTGTACACGTCGAGCCGCTTGCGAACGGTTTCTTCCTTGTCGTCCTCGCGCTGGATCAGGTCCTCGCCGGTCACGTCGTCCTTGCCTTCCACCTTGGGTGGATTGAACTTGACGTGGTAGGTGCGGCCCGAAGCCGGATGCGAACGGCGGCCGCTCATGCGCTCGATGATGTCGCTGAAGGGCACGTCGATCTCGAGCACGTAGTCGAGCTTGACGCCTGCCGCCTTCATGGCGTCGGCCTGGGGGATGGTGCGAGGAAAACCGTCGAACAGGAAGCCGCTGGCACAGTCGGGCTGCGCGATGCGTTCCTTTACGAGGTTGATGATCAGGTCGTCGCTGACCAGAGCGCCGGCGTCCATGACCGCCTTGGCCTGCAGTCCGAGCGGCGTGCCGGCCTTGACGGCTGCGCGCAGCATGTCGCCCGTGGAAATCTGGGGAATGCTGTATTTCTGGCAAATGAAGGCCGCTTGCGTGCCTTTGCCCGCCCCGGGCGCGCCCAGCAAAATTAGTCTCATGGTGTCCTCGGACGGTTCTTAGATCTTGTGTCGCGCCGAGCTTCGGCCCCATGGCTGGGCTGGGCGGAGTTGCTTCGAGGATAGCATGCGTGCCCTTCGGGAAATCCCGCTACTTGCAGCCGGAAGGACGCGAAGGCTCAGTGCCCGGCGGCCGCGAAGACCGCACGGACGCGTGCCAGGTCCTCGGGCGTGTCGATGCCGGGCCCCGGGGCAGCGTCACTCACGTGCACCGCGATGCGATGGCCGTGCCACAGGGCGCGCAGCTGTTCGAGCGCTTCCGTCGCCTCCACGGGGGAAGGCGGCAGGGAAGGAAAGCGCCGTACGAAGCCCGCGCGGTACCCGTAGATGCCGATGTGGCGCAGCGGGGCAGGGGCTGCAGGCAGCACCGTGGGTGCGGCACCATTGGCCGAGCCGTCGCGCCACCATGGAATGGGCGCGCGGCTGAAATACATCGCGTCGCCCTGAGCGTCGAGCACGACCTTCACCACGTTGGGATTCATGAAGTCGCCGACCGAGTCGATCTCGTGGGCGGCGGTGCTCATCGCCGCCTGGGCATGCGTGGCCAGCGTGGATGCCACGGCATCGATCAGCGCGGGGTCGATCAGCGGCTCGTCGCCCTGGACATTGACGACGATGTCGTCGCCATCGAGACCCAGCTGTTCGCAGGCTTCGGCCAGCCGGTCGGTGCCGCTGGGATGGTCCTGTCGTGTGAGGACGACATCGACGCCGTGCGCCTTGCAGGCCTCGATGATGGAGGGATCGTCGCCCGCGACCACCACGCGTGCCGCGCCCGATTCGCTTGCCCGCCGCGCCACGCGTACCACCATCGGCACGCCTGCGATGTCGGCCAGGGGTTTGTTGGGGAGCCTCGTCGACGCGAGCCGCGCCGGAACCAGAACGGTGAAGCTCACAGTCCGAGCTCTTCGTCGGAGAGCGCGCGTGCCTCGTTCTCGAGCAGCACCGGAATGCCGTCTCGCACCGGATACGCGAGTCGGGCGCTGCGCGACCACAGCTCCTGCTTCTCGGGGTTCCAGGTCAGCGGCCCCTTGGTGACGGGGCAGACGAGCAGTTCAAGCAGCTTGGTATCCATCGAGCGATGATAGCTTTGCGTCGAGTGCCGCGAAGAAATCCGCAGAGGGCGAGAACTCCAGCGGCACTGCCAGTGCGTCGGGCGCCTTGCGCCACAGCTTGACGGCGTCTTTCTCGGTGCAGACGAGGGTCTGGTCCAGACCCGATGGGCGTTGCCAGCTCTCGAAATCGAAGTGATCGGGCAGCGCGATGGTGTCGGCAAGCGTCAGGCCGCGGGCGCGCAGCATCTCGAAGAAGGCCTCGGGCCGCGCGATCGCCGCCAGTGCGACCAGGGGCCTGCCGGCCAGGGATGCCAGGGGCACGCGCTTGCCGTCGCTGCCCACGGCGGTGTCCGAAAGAGCACGCGTGGCGGTATGCCCGCCCGCGAAAGCCGGCCGCGATCCGCTGTGCAGCACCAGGTCGCAGCGGCGCGGCCAGGCTTCTCGCAACGGGCCGGCAGGCAGGCGCCAGCCGTTTCCGATTCCGCGGTCGTCGAATACGCAGATCTCGATGTCGCGCGCCAGGGCCAGGTGCTGCAGCCCGTCGTCGCTGACGATGACCTGCGTGGCCGGATGCCGCTCGAGCAGGGCGCGCGCCGCATCGATGCGCCGGCGCGCCACGAACACCGGTGCCCCGGTCGCATGGTGGATCAGCGCCGGTTCGTCGCCAACGTCCTGCGGATCGCTGTCGCCGAGCACTTCGCGGCAGTCGTCGGTGCGCCGGCCATAGCCGCGCGACACCACGCCGACCCGCTTGCCGCGCGCCTGCAGGTGACGCACGACGGCCATCACGACCGGCGTTTTTCCTGCACCCCCCGCGATCACGTTGCCGACCACGATCACGGGTACCTGCACTCGCTCAACCCTCAGCAATCCCGCGCGATAGAGCAGGCCGCGCAAGGCGAACAGCGCGGCATAGACGAGCGACAGGGGCCAGAGCAGGCAGGCCAGGAGGCCGCGGTGCAGCCAGGCCTGCTGCAGGCGCGAACCTGTGTGGCCGCTGTTGCCGCTGCCTTCGGAAGGCACTCAGCGGCCGGCCTGCGCCGTCGACTGGGCCGCGAAGGTGATCTGCATCAGGCCCGCGCGGCGCGCGGCCTCCATCACCGTCACCACGGCCTGGTGCGGGCTGGTCGCGTCGGCGCTGATGATCACGACGCTGTCCTTGCCGCCGGTGGCCGCGGCGGCGAGAGCGGCCGTCACGGTCTCCACGCTGCGGTCGGCCACGGGATTCTTGTTGATCGAATAGCGGCCGTCGGCCGACACCGAAACGATCACTTCCTTCGGATAGTCGCGCTGCGCGTCGACGTCCGCCGTGGGCAGGCGCAGCTGCATCTCGGTGAACTTGCTGTAGGTGGTCGACAGCATCAGGAAGATCAGGATCACCAGCAGCACGTCGATGAACGGGATCAGGTTGATCTCCGGCTCGTCGCGCGCGCCGTGGCGGAACTGCATGCGGCCGCGGGTCATGACAAGTCTCCGTCGCGACGCTGCAAGGAGGCGGCTGCCCGCTCGGGCGGCAGCGCAGAGCACGCAGTGACAGGCGTTGGGGCCATCATTTGCGCAGTGCGTTCAGATGGCGGGCGAAGCGCTCGCCGGAGAGCTCGAGGTTCAACAGGTACTCGTCGACCCTGCTGCGGAAGTAGCGCCAGAAGATCAGCGTCGGAATGGCGACGATCAGGCCGAAGGCAGTGTTGTAGAGCGCGATCGAGATGCCGTGCGCCAGCTGGGCCGGGTTGCCCGAGCCTACGGCGCCGCTGCCGGGCGACTGCGAGCCGAAGATCTCGATCATGCCGATCACGGTACCCAGCAGGCCCAGCAGCGGGGCTGCCGAGGCGATGGTGGCCAGCGCAGGAAGGTAGCGCTCTAGCCTGTGCGCCACGGTGCGACCCGAGGCTTCCATCGCGGCGCGCAGGTCGTCCTCGGTGCAGCGCGGATTGGCGTTCAGCGCGCGCAGGCCGGCGGCCAGCACCTGGCCGAGCATCGAGTTGCGTTCCAGTTTGGTCACCACATCGGGCCCGGGAATCGCGCCATGCGAAGCGGTGATGGTTTCATCGAGCAGCTTCGGCGGAAGGACCCTCACCGTCTTGAGGCTCGTGAAACGTTCTATAACCAGCGCGAGCGCGATGACCGAACAAGCAAGCAGGGGCCAGATCGGCCAACCTGCGGCAACTATGATGGAAAACAAGAAAATCCTCCGGCCCGTAGACTGCAAATGCGCGGCGATTATCCACTGAGGTCACCATCGTCACGCGCCTTGTTTTTGTGTCAGCAAGGACGCACAGATTCTGTGGATAACTTTGTGATTAACCTGCTGCGCAACGTGTCCGGACCCGCATGGGACGGCCTTTTCGCTGGATCGACTGAATTTTGAGCAGCACTTTTTTCAATGAAATCAACAGGTTGCACGAGAAACCGTGCAGCTGTCCTGCCCCGAGGGCTGAATGCGGGGGCCATGGCGCCCGTTGTGGAAGAGTGGCATTCGGCCGAGCGTGCACTTTGTGAGCTTGCGTGAACCGAATTCCGTGCCGGGGCCGCGCGTCTGGGCTGTCGGCGCGCTGTGCCGAGCTGTTGCCGATGCGCTCGACGCGCGCTTCAACCCGGTGTCCGTGCGCGGCGAAATCTCGGGCTTTTCCCGTGCTTCGAGCGGACATTGTTATTTCGCGCTCAAGGACGAATCCGGCCAACTGCGCTGCGCGATGTTTCGTCGTGCTGCCGGCCTGCTCGATTTTTCGCCGCGCGACGGCGACCAGGTCGAGGTGCGCGGGCGGCTCGCCGTCTACGAGCCGCGCGGCGATCTGCAATTGGTGGTCGAGAGCCTGCGCCGGGCGGGGCAGGGCGCCCTGTTCGAGCAGTTCCTTCAGCGCAAGGCGCGCCTCGAAGCGGAAGGCCTCTTCGATCCGGCACGCAAGCGTGCGCTGCCGACCATGCCGCGTTCGATCGGCATCGTCACTTCGCTTGGCGCGGCCGCGCTGCACGACGTGGTCACTGCGCTGCGAAGACGTGTTCCGCACATCCCGGTCGTGCTTGCGCCTGCGGCGGTGCAGGGCGCCAATGCGCCGGGAGAGCTGGTGCGGGCGCTGCAGTCGCTGTACGAACTGACGCCTGCCGTCGATGTGATCTTGCTGGTGCGTGGCGGCGGCTCCATCGAAGACCTCTGGGCCTTCAACGACGAGACGCTGGCCCGCACCATCGTGCGCAGCCCGGTGCCGCTGGTCAGCGGGGTGGGGCACGAAACCGACTTCACCATCGCCGATTTCTGCGCCGACCTGCGCGCGCCGACGCCCACCGCCGCCGCGGAGCTGGTCAGCGCGCCGCGCGACGTGTGGCTGGGAGCTCTAGACCTGATCGAGGAGCGCTTGGGCGATGCCTTGGGCGGGCGCCTCGATACGCTCGGGCAGCGGCTCGACCAGGCAGCGGGGCGCCTGGGGCGTCCGTCGGGCCTGGTGAGCCGGCAGCAGGTGCGCCTTGCCCA
Organism: Variovorax sp. 22077; assembly: GCF_052044195.1. Taxonomy (NCBI): domain Bacteria; kingdom Pseudomonadati; phylum Pseudomonadota; class Betaproteobacteria; order Burkholderiales; family Comamonadaceae; genus Variovorax; species Variovorax sp. 22077. The sequence continues at coordinate 506 of NZ_JBQEQC010000002.1, read as the reverse complement.
TCATGCGCAGCGCCTGCGCTACACGGTGCTGGCCCGCAGGGAGCGCCTCACGCAGGCGCCGCGCCGGATCGCCGCCGACTTTCCGCAGAAGCTTGAGCGCGCGGTGACCCAGCGCCGCGATCGGCTGGAGCGCGTGGCTCTGCGCATGCGGCTGCTCGATCCGGCGCTGGTGCTGCAGCGCGGCTACGCCTGGCTCACCGATGTGGACGGCCATGCGATCGTCAGCGCAGGGCAGCTTGGGCCCGGCGATGCCGTCAAGGCGCGGCTCGCCGACGGCGAGGTCGACCTGACCGTCACACCGGGCGGTGCGACGGGAACGCGTCCGACGCCGTCTCGATGATTACTTCCTAGAATCCCTCTTTCCCGCAACCAACCCACGAGTAAAAAACCATGGAACATGTGCTCCCACCCCTGCCGTACGCCCTGGACGCACTGGCACCCGAGTATTCGAAGGAAACCCTCGAGTACCACTACGGCAAGCACCACAACGCCTACGTGGTGAACCT